>JAMWCP010000013.1 GCA_023819665.1 Candidatus Omnitrophota bacterium | reverse complement strand
TAAAAAGAATAATGAATTCTTGGGTAAGATCTTAATACGAAATGGCTATATAAAAGA
Organism: Candidatus Omnitrophota bacterium; assembly: GCA_023819665.1. Lineage (GTDB taxonomy): Bacteria > Omnitrophota > Gorgyraeia > Gygaellales > JAMWCP01 > JAMWCP01. Next base: position 25,690 of record JAMWCP010000013.1, on the reverse strand, counting down.
GGAGGAATTATTAGAGGCGTTGGCAGAACAGTTTAGTCTAAAAAAGATAAGTTTAAAATATAAGTATATTGATAATAATTTATTGAGAGATTTCAGTCAGACCTTGATCTTGGATTATCGCTGTCTTCCCATAGAAAGGGATAAAGATATAGTTACCTTTGCGATTACTAATCCCTTAGATGCCTGGATGATAAAAAAAGCAGAGGAGGAGGCAGGTAGATTTAAAGCGTGTTTTGTGTTAGTATCGGAATCGGATATGGAGGAGGCACTTCTAAGATACAGGCAGTATTTAAAACAGAATATTTTAAAAGGTATATAAGAAATGCAACACTTTCAGAGACGCTCATTCTGTTGTATTTCTAATGGATAGAGACTTCAAAGGCGCATTTTAAAGGAAGAAGATGGCAAAAAAGCTAAATTTAATTCTGGCGGATATCTTGAGAGAAAAGGGCATTATTTCACAAAAGCAACTTGAGGAAATTTTAAAGGAAATAGAATCCACAAAAAAATCAATTAGGGAGGTGATTATTCAGAAGGGGGTGATTTCAGAAGAAAAGTTTCTTGCTTTGCTTTCCGAGAGGTTTAAACTCAAGATCCTTAATCTTAAAAGTATATCGATAGATAAAGAGATACTGGAAAAAATTCCCGCAAAAATCGCCACCTATTATAGATTTTTGCCTGTAGAACTTAAAGAACGCACATTAACCATTGCGGTGTCTTTCCCTCTGGAGATAAAAATCCAGGATGAGATAAGGACACAGTTGGGTTATGATATAGAGATGGTTTTGATTACTGAGCGAGAATTAGATGAGGCTTTGAGCAGATACTACGGGCTAGGAAAGGGAGTTTTAGAGAAAATGGACAGTGCCTTTAAAGATACCGGAACAAAAGTGGTTTCTGAGGAAGGGATAGAGGATATTGAGAAATTAGCCGAGGATGCCTCAATTATAAATTTAGTTAATCAGATAATTTTAGAAGGGATAAAAAAACGTGCCACGGATATTCATATTGAACCCTATCGGGGAGGTGTAACTCTACGGTATCGTATAGATGGTATACTTTATGATGTGCCCGTCGCAGGAGAGGTAAAGAATTTTTTGCCGGCAATTATCTCGCGCATAAAGATTATGTCCAATTTAAATATTGTGGAGCGCCGGCTTCCTCAGGATGGAAGAGCAATTGTTAAGATCCAGGAGCAGGTTCTGGATTTAAGGATTTCTACTATCCCTACACCTTTAGGAGAAAGTGTAGTAATAAGGATTCTGCCCACTCAGATGCTCTTCAGTCTGGAAAAATTAGGGCTTTCTCAAAGAGATTTAAAAATTTTTGAGGCACTGATTCAGAAACCCCATGGGATAATCTTTGTCACCGGGCCTACAGGAAGCGGAAAGACCACTACCTTATATGCCTGTTTAACTAGACTTAATACCAAGGAAAGAAAAATTATCACTATTGAAGATCCTATTGAATATGAAATACCAGGAATTACCCAAATCCAGGTTCATCCAGAGATCGGCTTAGACTTTGCCCGGGGACTGCGCAGTATCTTAAGACATGACCCCGATGTGATTATGGTCGGAGAGGTAAGGGATCAGGAGACCGCGGAGATTGCCATAAGGATGGCTTTAACCGGACATCTGGTATTTTCTACTTTACACACCAACGATGCAGTCAGTGGAATTACCCGGCTTTTAGATATTGGGGTGGAACCCTATCTAGTTTCTTCTAGCGTAGAGGCATTTATTGCTCAAAGACTTATCCGGCTTAACTGTGTAGATTGTAAAGTAGAGGATACCAGCGCGCCATTAGAATTAAAAGATATGATCGCCGATGATTTAAAATTGAAGTCCAGAGAAGTAAAGGTCTTTAGAAGTAAGGGTTGCCCCCGCTGTAATTTTACCGGCTTCTTTGGCCGGACTGCTATCTATGAAATTCTGGTAGTAGGAGAGGCAATTAAAGAAGCGATATTAAAGAAGTATCCTGCCAATCAGATCAAAAAAATAGCAATAGAAGAGGGGATGCAGAGCTTAAGGCAGGATGGCTGGCAGAAGGTCATCTTAGGTCTGACTACCCCTGAAGAGGTAATGAAGGTTACACCTTCTGAGGAGGAGGTTTTCAAAAAAGTTTCCGTATCTATGCCTTCAGGACTAACAGAGATAGTTACTACTGAGATCCCCTCCGATCAGCGGATCTGGCCACGCATTCCTTTAAAGTTAAACCTGCGCTTTCGGGTAATAAAGTCAGATTTAGATTTATTTAAGAAAGAACTCAATATAGAACAGATGGCAGTAACCAAAAATATCTCCTGCGGAGGTCTGCTTTTTGTATTTTCGGAAAATATCCCCGTAGGCTCAATCTTAGAATTAAAATTAGAGATCCCTGATGGAGAACCTATTTTGGAGTGTCTTGCCCGGCTCAGTCGTGTAGAAGAGATTGAAGAAGGAAGAGTCTATGAGATGGGAGTGTGTTTTTTAGATTTAAGCTTGGGCCAGCGCGCAAGACTGGAAAGATATTTAAAAAGATCCGGGCTGAAGGATACAGGTTAAGTTATTTATAGACTAAAAATGCCAGTATATTTATATAGAGCAAAAAAAGGACCTGAAGAGATAGTAGAAGGAAGGATTGAGGCAGGTTCAGAAAAAGAGGCCATAGAAAAACTTGTTCAGTTAGGATACATTCCTACAAGATTGGAATTGTTTAGGGCTTCTGAAGGAAAGACTCCTACTTTTAAGAAAGAAAGACATTTTAAAGTAAAGGGTCGCCAGGTTACGATTTTTTCTCGCCAGCTGGCCAGTCTTTTAAAATCCGGTGTGCCGATTTTATCAGCCATAAACACCCTTCAACAGCAAAGTGATAATCCCTATCTAAGATATATTCTTTCGGAGATTTATAATTCTCTCAAAGAGGGCGCTACTTTATCCAGCAGTCTTTCTCAATATCCAAATGTCTTCCCAGCCATTTATATTGCTTTGATTAAAACCGGAGAGGATAGCGGTGCCCTTCCTGAGGTCCTTTTAAGGATTGCTGAGTATCGGTATAAACAGGAGGAATTCTTAGGAAAGTTTCGTATGGCTTTGATTTATCCTTTATTTATGATCCTTGTGGGCGTCGGAACAATTATCTTTATGCTTACCTTTGTATTACCAAGGATAAGTCAGATATTTGTAAATCTTAAACAACAGCTTCCTTTAGCCACACGTATAGTTCTGGCAGTAAGTAATTTTTTAAAAACAAATTTCTTTTGGCTAGCATTAGGCTTATTTGTGGTTATGGAGATAATTCGGCGTTATATTAAAACTGAAAAAGGAAAGATAAATTGGGATAAAATTAAACTAAAACTTCCTCTTTTAGGTAAGTTTATCCTAAAGACAGAACTGGCACGTTTCAGCCGGACTTTAGAGCTTTTGATAAAAAGTGGACTTTCTGTAATAAGGGCAATTGAACTTTCTGTTGCCGTAGTAGAGAATAAAATTTTAAGAACCTGTTTTTACAATAGTTTGAAGGAATTAAAGCAAGGAGGTTCTTTTTCTAAAAGTTTAAAAAACTATTCACTCATTCCTCCTTTTATGAGTAATCTCATTGGCGTGGGAGAAGAATCGGCAAGGTTAGCCGAGGCAATGGAGGAGCTCGCCAATAGTTATGAACAAGATACGGAAGATACAATTAAGGTTTTTACTACTCTCCTTGAACCGCTTTTGATTCTTTTTATCGGTGCCATTATTGGTTTTATTGTGATTGCCATGCTTCTGCCTATATTTGAGATGAATTTAGCCATTAGATAAAGAGATGAATGAGCCAAAAAGAATCCTAATTATTGATGATGATGTAACAGCTGCCGAGAGCTTAAAGAAGTTATTCAATCTATCAGGTTTTGTTGCGGAAACTGTAAATAAAGCAAAAGAGGCGCTGAATAAAGTAAAGTTGTTTAAGCCGGACTTAATTATTCTGGATTTGTTGATGCCAGAAATTGGAGGTTTGGAGCTATGCGAGATGTTTAATCAAGATCCCCAAACCGCTCGTATCCCTATCATTGTGATTTCGGCATTAAGTGGATATACTGATATAAAAAAGGCATATAAATTAGGGGTATTAGGTTATATCACAAAACCCTATGATTTTGACCAGGTATTAAATGAAGTAAAAAAAATACTGGGAGAATGAAGATGGCTACACCACGAAGATTTTTATTTTTGTTTTTAGGTATATTTATTTTATTTTTTCTGTTTCTGTCTTTAATGATTCAGGGCAATAAAAAACATATAGAGGAGTTATGGCAGAGGCAGGTAGAACAAGAAAGGGCTTCTGTTGAGGCCATCTTAATATTGGCATCCCAAGGTATAAAGACATATGCTAATGATTATACCTACTGGGATGAGATGGTTAATTTTGTTAAAACAAAAGACTTAAAGTGGGCAGAGGAGAATCTAGTGGTATCTTTAGATGTCTATAAGGCAGATTTCGTTGCTGTATATGATTTAGAAGGCAATTTAGTCTTCTTTTATAGTAAAGAAAAACTAAAAAACAAAAATCCTTTAGCGGATTTTGATAAAAAAAGGATAGAGGGGGTCTTTAAAAATGGACCTTTAAATGATTTTTTCCTTAATACCGAATACGGCTTATGCCAGATAAGTTCTGCGACCATTCATCCCAGCGGTGACCCTGAAAGAAAGACACCTGCCCAGGGATATTTTTTTGCCGGCAAACTTTGGGATGATACATATATAAGAGAACTATCGCTACTAAGAAAGATTAATTTTTTAATTGTCTCTCCTTTAAAAGAGGAAAAGATAATCTTTCCTCATAAAGAAAGTGTTTTAGTGTTTTCTAGTATCCTGAAAGATGATTCAGGAAGGCCATCTGCTAAATTAGTTGGCTTTTCTGAATCTATGCTTATTGAGCAACATAGTCGCTGGGTACGTATACAAATAATCATTATCATTGGATTCTTTTTTCTTTTCTTCATAATCAGTGGTATTACATTAAGACATTGGGTAGAAAGACCCATTTCTTTAATGACTGAGGCAATAATTAAAAAAGATGTTTCCTTTTTAAAAATTATGAAGAAGCCTGCCAGAGATATAGAAATAATGCAAACAGCAATAGAGAAAAGTATAAAAGCAGAACTAGATTTACAGGAAGAAATAAAGACAAGAAAATTAACCGAAGAAAAACTTCAAAAACTTAACCGCATCCTAAAGATTTTAAGTGATGTAAATCAGGCAATTGTACATGCTATAGACAGAGACCGACTTTTTATAGATATCTGTAGGATCGTTGTAGAAAAAGGGTTATATCGGATGGCTTGGATAGGCTTGATAGATAAAGAGACAAAGCTGGTAAGACCAGTTGCCTGGTGGGGTTATATAGATGGATATTTAGATAATATCAAAATCTCTATTGATGGTTCTCTTCCTGAAGGAAGGGGTCCTACAGGAACCGCGATAAGGCAAGGGAAATATTTTGTCTGTAACGATATTGAGAATGCCTCTTATATGGATCCCTGGAAAAAGGAGGCTTTAAAGCGGACTTACCGCTCTTCAGCAGCCTTTCCTTTAAGGTTAGGAAGTGCGGTTATAGGAACTTTAAATTTATACGCAGACGAAACTAATTTCTTTGGAGACGAAGAAATAAAACTTTTAGATGAACTAAGTAATGATCTTTCTTTTGCTATTGAATACTTAGATAAAGAAGAAAAGAGAAAAAAGCAGGAGAGAAACCTAGAATCCGCCTATGAACAACTTAAGCTCTTACAATCCCAACTCATTCAATCCGCAAAGCTTGCCTCTTTAGGACAGCTTTCTGCGGGAGTTGCCCATGAGATAAACAATCCTTTAGTAGGGGTATTAAACAATGTTCAGCTGATTAAGATGATGCTTGAGCAGGGAAAAGAGATTAGTCCGCAAGAACTAAAAGAGATTATCTCTGATATCGAAGAATCGGGTCTGCGCTGTAAAAAGATTATCCAGAATATGTTAAGTTTTTCCCGCGCCTCCAGTCAAGTTTTAGAAAAACTCTCCTTAAATGATATAATTCAACATACCTGTTCTCTGATTGAAACCGAATATAAACTTAACAATGTCACCATTAACAGAAACCTAAAACCAGACCTTCCCTCTATCTTAGGAGATAAACAACTTTTACAGCAGATGCTTCTGGATCTTTTAAATAATGGCCTGTGGGCAATCAAGAAAAAATCTGAAAGTCAGGCTGGGAGGATTATCCTGGAAACCAATTATGAACCTGATAACAAAAGAGTGGTTTTGATTGTCTCTGATACAGGTATAGGTATTCCAGAAGAGAATTTACCGCATATATTTGAACCCTTCTTTACCACCAAGGAAGTGGGAGAAGGAACGGGTTTAGGTTTGGCAATTGTCTATAACATCATTACCCGGCATCAAGGCCAGGTGGAGGTAAAGAGCAAAGTAGGCGAAGGCACAAGTTTTATCATCAGGTTTCCTGCAACCTGATTAATTATAGATAAAAAGCAACACAACCGAAAGGAGGTAATCTTGGAAAGCCACGGTAAGACAAAAAGGGTTTTGATTGTGGATGATGAGGTGGCGGTAAGGGATTTTTTAAATCGGTTTTTAACCATGTACGGTTTTGAGGTAAAATTAGTGATGTCGGGTCAGTCAGCCATAGAGGTATTCAAAGAGTATGATTTTGATATTGTATTTTTAGATGTGCGCATCCCTTATGTGGATGGAATAAAGACTTATCAGGAGGCAAACAAGCTAAAACCGCATTTAAAGTTTGTGATGATGAGTGGCTATGCGGTAGAAGATCTACTTAAAGATATCTTAAGTAAAGATGGTGTATATTTTCTAAAAAAACCTTTTGATATGGAGGAGTTAAAGAGAATAATTCAAGAGTTAAAAAGAACTTAGTTAAAAAGGGTTGATGAAAAGGATATTTTTTATAGGGTTGTTGTTTATCCTTTTTTCTTGGTGTTTTGCCCAACAATGGCAGGAGTTAAAGGGAGAGCATTTTATTGTTTACTATACAAAAGATGAGCGTTTTGCGCGTCAGGTTCTGGATAAGGCAGAAATTTACTATCGGGAGATTGCCTCAGATTTAGGATACCCCCGGTATTCGGAGTTCTGGCTGTGGGACAAACGTGTCAAAATTTATATCTATCCGGATAAAGAATTATTTTTAAAGGCAACAGGTCAGCCCTCTTGGTCAGAGGGGATGGCGGATTATGGGGCAAAAAAAATTATCAGCTATAACTTAAGCCAGGTCTTTTTAGAATCTATCCTTGCCCATGAGATGGCGCATCTAATCTTTAGGGATTTTGTGGGATTTAAAGGCGAGATACCTCTGTGGTTGGATGAGGGAGTGGCGCAATGGGCGGAACGGGCTAAAAGAAACCATCTTAAACAGATGGCTAAAAAACTCTATGAGGAGGACCGTTTACTTTCCTTAGAGGATATGATGAAGCTGGATATCCGGCATATTCGCACAGAGGGTGAGGTCTATGTGCGCTCTACCACCTCTAAAGATGGCCAACCGCGTGTTTTGTTTTTAAGCGGAGAGAATTTAGTAAGTATCTATTATCTACAGGCATTTTCCCTGGTGGGGTTTTTAATTGAAAGATACGGCGCAGATAGTTTCACCCATTTCTGCAGAAACTTGCGCGATGGCAAAAAATTAAACAATGCCTTAAGCGCAACCTATCCCAATTACATTCGTACTTTAGAGGAACTGGAGAGGCGTTGGAGAAAGTATCTGAGTGAACAATAGAAACTATAAGGAGGTTTGGGAATGAAAAAAGGATTTACCCTGATTGAGATAATGCTAGTGGTAATTATTATCGGCGCACTGGTGGCCATGGTTATGCCCAGATTAACCGGCAGGGCAGAGCAGGCAAGAGTGGCAGCGGCGCGTGCAGATATTCAGGCAAACATTGCTACTGCCTTAAAACTTTATGAGTTAGATAATGGTAGATTTCCCACTACGGAAGAGGGGTTGAATGCCCTGTTGAATAGACCTCCTACTGCTTCTAACTGGCAGGGTCCGTATTTGGAAAAAAAACCCCTTGATCCTTGGGGAAGGCAATACCAGTATAGAAGTCCGGGTCAGCATCGCTCCGATTATGACCTTTATTCTTTAGGTCCGGATGGAACAGAGAGCGCAGATGATATTAAGAACTGGGACTAGACGAGGATTTAGTCTTATAGAGGTAATGATAGCAATAGTAGTCCTTTTTTTAGGTTTTGTATTTATCTACGAGACATTTTTTGTTTTTTTAGATCTATTTAACTATTATGCGGATTATCTGGATGTAGGTATTTTAATAGAAAGCAAACTCTGGGAGATAAAGGATATTTTTATGCATACAGAAGAACCCGAAGGTTTAGATAATAAAGGTGTTTTTCTGATAAATAATAAGGAATTTAAATGGAGTTTAGATTATAATTTAGTGGATGAAGAAAGCGGTCTTTATCGTATAGATTTTTCGGTCTTAGCAAAACCGGCAAAAAGGGAGAGGAGATTTTTACGTACCACCTATGTAAGTTATAGAAAAGATGAAGAGTCTGTGGAATAAAAAAGGTTTCAGTATTATTGAGGCCATTCTGGTAAGCGCTATCATTCCGGTAGTTGGTTTGGCTATCTATTCTACTTTTAACAGTGGAATAAAGATCTATCAACGCATAAATAGGAATTTAGCTTTAGAGGAGATAAATCTTTTTTTAAACGATTTTTATCAGGATTTAAGAAACACCTTTGATTTTAATGACTGGAGTTTTAAGGGTGAAAGCGAGAGGCTGGAATTGGTTTCTTTAGTATATGATCCGGCTTTTAAAACAAAAATACCTGGCAAAATAATCTATCTTTATCAAGCAGATAGAAAGAGACTTCTGCGTCAGCAGTTTAGCTACCCTCAGATTTATAGCGACGCAGACGAGAAAGAAACAAAAATATTGGAGAATATATATAATTTAAAGTTTCATTATTATTATTTAAAAGAAAAAGATATATGTGTATGGCAGGATACCGATCTGTATGGTAAGATGCCTAAAGCAGTAAAGATAGAGTTTGAATGGTTAGATAATTCCCAACAAAGAGCATTTGTCTATAATGTTTTTGTCCCGATTGCAGATTAAAAAAAATTTTTTTTCTGGCTCTGTGCTTATTTTAAGTCTTTGGATGGTTGCGCTTTTAAGTACAATTGTGATTACTTTAGGCTATGGGATAAGACAAAAAGTTAGTCTTGTGGTGCGTCTGGAAGAAAAAAGGAGACTTTCCTGTTTAATAGATGCAGGGATACGTAAGGCAATAGATTTTTTAAAGAAACAAGAGTGTGTAGGTTATATTGGCTTAAATGATAAACTTATTAATAACCCTTTAGATTTTAAAGATATGGATTTTGGACAGGACAGGGTGAGTTTTGCAAATTCAGTTTGGGATGACGTAGAAAAAGATTTTATAAATTGTTATGGTTTAATAGATGAATCAAGAAAACTCAATATAAATACGACGACCCTACCTACTTTAAAAAGGTTTTTTATTCTTTTAGGTTTGGATGAGTTAAAGGCTGATGAGATCGCTTCTTCTGTTATTGATTGGCGGGATACTGACGATCTTTTATCCAGTCCCAATTCTGCCGAAGATACCTACTATCGTTTTTTAGAGTCCGCATATGAGGCGAAGGATAGCAATTTTGAAATATTAGAAGAATTACTTTTGGTAAGAGGGATGGATAGGGATATATTTTTTAAGGCGAAAGACTATCTTACAGTTTATGGTAACGGCAGAGTTAACATTAATACTACTTCAAGAATCGTTCTTTTAGCTTTAGGTTTATCTGAGGATTTGGTAGATAAAATTATTACTTTTCGCGCAGGCAAAGACGGAGCCCTTGGAACGGCTGATGACAATGTATTTAAGAATATTGAGGAGATAATTCCACGTCTAAGTAAAAACTTTGAACTAAACTCGATAGAAATCGAACAGATGAATTCAGTAGCAGAGAGGTATTTAACGGTGGATAGTGATTTTTTTACTATTAAGGCAACTGCCCAACCGAAAGGAACTGAGAGAAAATTAACTGTTACGGCGGTGGTGGATAAAAGCGGTAAGATCCTTCGCTGGGAGGAGTCATAATTATGTTTAAGATAAGATTTAAAGGAGCAAGACAGTTTAGAGAGATAGCTAAAAGAGAAGTTTTGGGTATAGAAGTGGATAAAAATCGTCTTAAGTTGGTACATCTACGTCTTTTGCCATCCCCCGAGGTACTTGATCTTGTTCAAAAAGATATAACTGGTCTAAATGATATAGAGATAGCAAATCTACTTTTGAAGTTATTTGATATCTTTGCGGTAAAGAATTTAGAAATAGTAGCCGTGATCACGCCTCGGGTAGTGATTACCAAGAATATTGAAATACCCTCTACTGATCCCCAAGAGATAAAAGAGATACTCAATCTCCAAGCAGGAAGACACACTCCTTATTCCCGAGATGAGATTATTATGGATTATATAAACTTAGGAATTTATCGGCGTAATTATACACGTATACTTCTCGTAATCGTTAATCGCAATATTATCCAGCAAATCTTCAATATCTTGAATCGAATAGGTATTAGTCCCAAAAAGGTTGTGTTCTCTGTAGAGGCAATAGCATTGAGTACGGCAAGGCTCTTTAAGGTATCTACAGAACAAGTTCCGCTGGGGATTATCCATATAGATGAGGAGAGTACAGATTTTATAGTAGTGTCTTATTCTAAACCCATATTTATCCGTCAGATCCCCCTGGGAGTAAGACATCTCGTCTTTGAGAAGGATAAATATCAATTGCGTTTCTTAGAAGAGATAAGGCGTTCCCGGGAGCTATATCAGAGTGAGGATGTGGGTGAGTTACCTAAAGAGTTTATATTTACGGGTGGAGTCGAATCTCTCAGTGAATTGGAGCAGATTATGGATATCAATCTTAAAAGAGTGTTTTATCTAAAAGAGCTCTCTTTATCTAAAAAGGTTATAGAGAATACATCCATTACAAAAAATATTTCCTTTCTGAACACTATTGCCTCTTTGCTTTCCTTAGATAAGATAATGGTAGATTTAATTCCCGAGGAGATCAAATTAAAGCGTATATTACAAGTACGTGCAAAACAGTTACTTAAAAGTGGAATTCTGGTGCTGACTATCTTCGTACTTTTATTTTTCATTCTTTTAATTAAGATTTATTGTAAAAGTCTTTATCTAAAAAATATGGATAAGAAATATCAGGTTTTAATTCAGCAGGCAAAGGAACTGGAGGAAGATTTTTCTCGTTTAAGTTTGGTCAAGAATTTTCTTACTCACCGCGGATATTCTTTAGAGGTCTTAATAGAGGTTTACAGTATTTTACCATCAGAAATAGAATTGTCCGATATACGTTATGAGGAACAGCGGAAGTTTTCTTTGCGAGGAAGTGCAACCTCTATGTCTTCCGTATTTTCTTTTGTAGATAGTCTGGAGAAGTCCATATACTTTAAAGAGGCAAGAACACGTTATACCACAAAAAGGAAAGTAGGGACAAAGGATGTTACAGATTTTGAGATTATCTGTTCTTTAGAGAAGTCATATTAGAATATGCTTAAAATAAAAATCATTTATGATTTTATAAGTCATCTATCTAAAAGGGAAAGGAGGATTTTCTATTTTACGGTAGGGGTGCTTTTTATTCTATTTGTTGATCGGTTAGTTATTGGACCTATAATCTTACGTATCGATACCTTAAATAAAGAGATCTTTGAGAAGCAGAACGCGATAAACAGATCTCTGCAGATACTTGCCCAAAGAGAAAAGATCAAACAACAGATAAACAAGATGAGTATTTTTTTAGAAAATCTTAGATCATCAAGTGATGAGATGACCTCTCTGTTAAAAGAAGTAGAAAGACTGGCAAACAAAAGTGCAGTTTATCTGGTGGATATGAAACCAGGAGGTTTAAAGGAAGCAGGTTTTTTTAAAAAATATGTGATTAATCTAAACTGTGAAGCGCAGATGCCCCAGTTAGTAGAGTTTATGTATAATATAGAAAGTTCGCATCGGCTTATGACTATAGAGAAGTACGAGATAACTCCAAAGTCAAAAGAAACAGGGGTTGCCTCTTGTACAATGACAATTACAAAGATAGTAGGGATGTGATTTTGGATGGATGTTTTTTAGAAAAAGAGGAGGGAAAATGAAAAGGTTTATTATAAGTGCAATAGTTGTGATTAATCTGTTTTTTTATTTTAATGTTTACGCACTGGATATAAAACTTTTGAGTCTAAGAGATAAAATTTTTTTAGAATCTAATCAGATAAAACAGGAGATAAGACCCGATACACAGGATTTTGTTCTGCTTTCGGCTCTCTTTGATTCCTGCATTCAGGTAGTTACCCAGATCGATGCCTATTTTTATATGCTGGGTATCTTTGAATACATCCGCAAAGAAGACCTAAATAAATCCTGTTTTAATTTTCTTTTAAGTTGGTTGGATGTAATGAAGAAGACCAATGATATAAACTTAAAAAATCTAACTACGAATACTTTTGCAATAATAGAAGACAAAACTAAGTCTCACATAGAGAATATAAAAACCTACTTTACAGAATTGGGTAAACAGATAGTCCACGAGAAGAATCGGATGAATATTCTGATGCGTTCGCTCAGAATAAGATGAGTTATATCAAAAAAAAGATCCTTATTCTTGCTTCTTCATCTTCCTGTCGGAATAAAATACTAAAGGACTGCCGAGTTAATTTTAAGGTGATTTTCCCTTCTATAAAAGAAATAAGGCCCACCCGATTTTATGATATATCTTCTCTTGTGAAACAGAATGCCTCTTTTAAAGTAGATGCGGTAAAAGATAAAGTAAAAGATGGTATAATTCTTGGTTTGGATACTTTAGTTCTATTTAAGAAAAAAATCGTCGGGAAATTGAAAAGCAAGGAAGAGGCAAGGAAATTCTTAAGAGATATCATAGGTAAAAAAATTTTTGTTTATACCGGGATATGCATTCTGGATAAAATTAATCAGAATAGAGTATGCGGTTATGATAGAACCATTGTCTATGTGCGCCAGATCAGTCCTCATAAGATAGATAGATATATAGAGTATCTTGGACCTTATAATAAAGCAGGGGGTTTTTCTTTAGAGGGGATAGGTGGAGTTATTTTTGATAGATTAGAAGGTTCATATTTTAATGTTTTGGGACTACCTTTACGAAAAATAGGAGTGCTTTTAGAGAAAATGAATTTAGATATTCTGGATTTTATGAGATGAGCCCGAATTTAGATTTTAAGAATATAGAGTCGGTTTTAAAGATAAACGCTCGAATATTTGCAAATCACGCTGCTTTATTTTTCTATAACCGAAAGATTAACTATTCTGAACTCTATGAAATGGTGATGCGTTTGGCACAGGGCATAAAGAATCTGGGTATAAAGAAAGAGGATAAAATAGCGATCTTCTTAGGTAACTGTCCAGAGTTTGTAATCAGTTATTTTGCCATAGTTTCTTTAGGAGCAATCGCGGTTCCTATAAATAATATGTTGAAAGAACAAGAGTTAGAATTTATCCTTATACATTCTGAAGCAAAGATAATTATTACCTCTGTAATTTACATAGAGATGATCAAAAGATTAGCTCTCCCTAACAAAACTTTTATAAGATATATAATTCTTACCGATGCGGTTTTGCCTGAGGCATTAAATCTATATGAGATAATTGAGCATACCTTACCTTTATTCGACTTAGAAGAGGTGTCTGGAGATGATGTTTCTTCTATCCTTTATACTTCAGGAACTACCGGCGAACCAAAAGGGGTGTTACTTACACATAAAAATTTCTTATCTAATGTGAGGAGTTGTATTCGGGCAATTAATCCTACTTTTAAAGATAATTTTATCTGTATTCTGCCGATGTTCCACTCCTTTGCCTTTACTGTGTGTATTCTTATTCCTTTATATGTGGGAGCAAGTATTACTATTGTTGATCATATCCGACCTTTCAGAAAGGTTATCCGTAATGTAATAAAAAAGAAGATTACCATATTTGTGGCTATCCCTTCAGTTTATAATATATTAGCTCATATAAATATACCTCTTGCCTTCAAGGAAAGGGTACTTAAGTTAATTGGTTCAGTAAGATTATGTATCTCGGGAGCAGCCGCTTTACCCGTAGAGGCTTTAGAGGCATTTGAGGAAAAATTTAGGGTTCCTCTTTTAGAAGGATACGGTCTTACTGAGGCATCACCGGTAGTATCTTTAAATCCCTTAAAGGGTATAAGAAAATCAGGTTCAGTAGGGCTTCCTTTAGATGGTATAGAGGTAAAGGTGGTAGACGAGAATGACAATGCGCTTTCTGCAGGAGAAATAGGAGAGCTTTTGGTAAAAGGACCTAATGTAATGAAGGGATATTTCAAAGACGAAGACGCAACCAGACAGACAATTAGAGAAGGTTGGCTTTATACGGGGGACCTCGCAAGGATAGATAAAGATGGCTATATTTACATTGTGGATAGAAAAAAAGATATGATTAATGTAAGAGGTTTAAATGTGTATCCTCAAGAGATAGAGAAAGTTTTAGTTAGGCATCCAAAGATAAAAGAATGTGCAGTGATTGGGGTAAAAGATAGATTTAAAGGAGAGGTCCCTAAAGCATTAGTGGTTTTGAAAGAAAACGCATTTCTAAAAGAGCGAGAAATAATTCTTTATCTACGTCAACATCTTGCTCATTTTAAGATTCCTAAATACATAGAGTTTGTAAATAATCTTCCAAAAACTTCTACAGGTAAGATAGCCAAGAAATTATTAAAATAGAAAATTTAACTTGAAAATTCTTGAGCTTTTGTGTATTTTATGATATGGTTATATCTTATGAAAAAGATATTTATTGCTGCTACTCAACAGAATGATGGCAAAACTACGCTTTCTTTAGGATTAATGCTTAACTTGAAAGATACCGTCAGATCTATTGGATTTATCAAACCCATTGGGCAGCGGTATTTAATAGAAGAGGACTTAAAGATAGACGAAGATTCGGTTTTAATTGAAGAGGTATTTGGATTAAAGGAAAAACTTAAAGATATGAATCCGGTAGCAGTAGAAAAAGGGTTTACAGAAAGATACATCCTTCATCCTGATAGAGAATCCATAACTACCCAGATAAAGAATTCTTTTGAACATATCAGCCAAGGTTGCGATTTAATGATTATTGAAGGAACAGGCCATGCAGGGGTAGGTTCGGTATTTGAGCACTCCAACGCTTATGTAGCAAAACTTTTAGATGCGAAAGTAATTTTAGTTTCTTCGGGAGGTTTAGGTAGACCTATTGATGAGATAGTTTTAAATAAGGCACTCTTTGATAGAGAAGGGGTAGAACTTTTGGGGGTAGTGATAAATAAGGTTTTACCTCAGAAGTATGATAAGATAAACAATCTTATCCGTATAGGATTAAAGCAGAGGGAGATAGAAGTCTTAGGGGTGATTCCTTACCGGCAGGAGCTTTCTTATTCTTCGGTTCAACAGATTATCGAGGAAACAGATTTCGATTTGGTCAGTGGTTACGCTTATCTAAATAATAAATATTCTAAGATAGTAGTGGGGGCAATGAAGTCATACGATGCCCTTCCTTACATTACGGATGGTTGTCTTTTAATTACGCCGATAGATAGAACCGATATGATAAAACTTGCTTTAAGTACTTATAGAAAAGATAGAAAAACACTAAAGATTAATTGTCTGATTCTTTCAGGTAAACAACCACTGAGAAGGAATTTAATTACTCTTTTTAATAGAAAGAACGTTCCCGTGCTTATTTCCAAGACCGATACATATACTACTACTTGTATTTTGAATAATCTTAAGGTAAAAATAAGACCACAGGATAGAGATAAGATTGAAATGATTAGGGATTTGGTAAATAATTATTTAGATATAAAAAAAATATGGGAGAGGATTTAAAATGGAAATCATAAAAGAATTACGTCAGAAATCTGCAAATTTAAAGAGAAGAATTGTTTTGCCAGAGGCATACGATCAAAGAGTAAGACAGGCAAGCGAGATAATCGCAAAAGAAGAAATCGCAGAAGTTATTCTATTAGAGAAAGAAAAAATTAAACCCCAAGATAAAAAAAGATATGTGGAAACTCTTTTTCAGATGCGTAGAGACAGAGGTATGACTTTAGAAGAAGCAGAGAGGGTTTTGGATAATCCTCTCTACTACGCAGGAATGATGGTAAGTTTAGGGGAAGCAGATGGTTTTGTAGCAGGGGCATGTACCACTACCCCTGAGGTAATAAGAGCAGCTATTCGTTGTTTAGGGGTGGAGGAGCGGATAGGATTTGTTTTTAGTTGTTTTATAATGATTTTAGAAGATAAAAATTTTGGAGAGAATGGTGTGTATGTGTTTGCTGACTGCGGCGTGATTCCTGATCCCGATTTTCAACAGTTAGCACAGATCGCTATCCATACAGCAGATTTTTCCAAAGATGTTTTAGGTTTTTTACCTCGCGTAGCTTTATTAAGTTATTCTACTAAAGGTTCTAGTAAAGTGGGTCCGGTAGAAAAAGTGAAAAAGGCAGTGGAGTTGGCAAATAAGATAAGGCCTGATTTATTAATTGATGGCGAACTGCAGGTTGATGCAGCAATTGTTTCGGAAGTAGCAAAGATTAAATTTCTCGATAGTCCTGTGGGAGGGAAGGCAAATATACTTATTTTTCCAAACTTAGAGTCAGGAAATATCGGTTATAAACTTGTTCAACGTTTAGCCAAAGCAAGGGCAATAGGTCCACTTCTTTTGGGTTTGAAAAAAGCTTGTAGTGATTTATCACGCGGATGTTCTGTGGATGATATTATAGATTGTGTAGCAGTAAGTTCTATTTTAAGTGTGAAAAAATGAAAATTTTAATAATAAATTGCGGCAGTTCTTCTATAAAGTATAAACTCTTTAAAGTTAAAAAAAAGCACAAAGAAGAGGTATTAGATAGTGGGCTTGTTGAACATATTGGAGAAAAAGATTCTCTCATTAAAGATCACTATACAGGACTTAAAACTATTTTAGAGAGGATAGAAGAAAAAGTTGATGCGGTAGGACATCGGGTAGTGCATGGAGGTGAAGAGTTTAAAGAACCGGTGATTATCAATAGACGGATAATTATGGCGATTAAGAAATATTGTCGTTTTGCACCATTGCATAATCCCGCGAATTTAGCGGGTATTTTGGCAATAAAAAAATTACTTCCTCGGGTAAAACAAGTGGCAGTATTCGATACTGCTTTTCACCAGAGTATTCCCGAGTATGCTTACATCTACGGTCTTCCTTATCACTATTATAAAAAATATGGGATCCGTAGATACGGGTTTCATGGAACGAGCCATAACTATGTTACTGAGGAGGCATCAAGGAGACTGAAGAGGCCTTTAGATAAATTAAGGCTTATTACCTGTCATTTGGGAAATGGCTGTAGTATATGTGCCGTCAAATACGGTAAATCCATAGATACAAGTATGGGTTTTACGCCTTTAGAGGGATTAATTATGGGTACGCGTTGTGGAGATATCGATCCTGCTTTGGTTACTTATATTATGCAGCAGGAGTCATTAGGAACTGAGGAAATAGAGGAAATTTTAAATAAAGAAAGTGGGCTTAAAGGTATTTCTGGAATAAGTAATGATATGCGATTGCTTCTAAACCAAACAGAGAAGGGGAACCTACGTGCAAAGTTAGCTATCGAGGTATTTGTCTATCGAATAAAGAAATATATCAGTGCATA
Organism: Candidatus Omnitrophota bacterium; assembly: GCA_023819665.1. Classification (GTDB taxonomy): domain Bacteria; phylum Omnitrophota; class Gorgyraeia; order Gygaellales; family JAMWCP01; genus JAMWCP01. The sequence goes on along the minus strand of JAMWCP010000013.1, from coordinate 7,939 downwards.
TATAGGAATTTTAGGTGGAGTAGATGCAGTGGTGTTTACTGCAGGAATTGGCCAGAATCAACCTGAAATAGTGAACATGGTATGCGCAGATCTATTCTCTTATTTAAAAAAGAAACCAAAAATTTTGGTAATTCCTACTAATGAAGAATTGATGATCTGTCGTCAGACATACGCTCTTTTAAAAGGGAGGGGTAATGTTTAAGAGGATAGTTTTATTTACTCTTTTGGGTATGTTTTTAGTAAATTATATTTATTCTCAACAGGAGGTGGGTATGAAAAAAATTCTAATGATTATTGCTGCGAATGGATTTCGCGATGAAGAGTTATTAAAACCAAAAGAGATTTTTGAGAAGAATGGTTTTTCTGTAATAGTTGCTTCCACTTCTCTTCAAGTGGCTACAGGGATGTTGGGTGCAAAGATAAAACCAGATATTTTAATTAGTGATGTAAATATAGATGACTATGAAGCAATAGTATTTGTAGGTGGGGTGGGTGCAAGCTGTTATTGGCAGGATTCTTTAGCCCACCGAATTGCTCAGGATGCTTATAATAAAGGAAAGATTGTCTCTGCTATTTGTATTGCCCCCGTTACTTTGGCTAATGCGGGGCTTTTATCAGGTAAAAAAGCAACGGTCTGGGAATCTGAGGCAGGACAACTTAAGAAAAAAGGTGCCCTTTATACAGGAAAGTCCGTGGAGAAGGATGGCAGAATTATTACCGCCAGTGGTCCTTTTGCCGCTGAGGAATTTGGGAACGTGATTTTAGAAGAACTTTCTAAATAAGGAGAAAGAGCTATGCGAATAATGTTAAAATCAAAGATACATCGTGCGAGGATTACCTCTACAAATTTATTTTATGAAGGAAGTATAAGTATTGATGAAGAACTCATGAGACAGGCAGATATTTTGGAAGGAGAAAAGGTTGAAATTTTAAATCTCAACAATGGCTTGCGGACAGAGACGTATGCGATAAAAGGTAAAAAGGGGGAGATTTCTCTTAATGGACCAGCTGCTCGCACAGGGGTGGTAGGGGACGAGATAATAATTTTATCTTATGCGGTTATAAGAGAAGAAAAGTTACATTTATTGAAACCTAAGATTGTTTATGTTGATGAACAGAATAGAATTAAAACTTAAAGTTTATCCACACGAGATATTAAGAAAGAAGACAAAGCCGATAGAAAAAGTGGATGAGCAGATTCGTCAGATTCTTGCGGAGATGGTTAAGGTTATGTATGGACATAAAGGGGTGGGATTGGCAGCCAATCAGGTGGGCTTGGATTTTTCTCTTCTCGTAGCAGATCCAGGAGATAAAATTTATAAACTGATCAATCCGAGAATAATTTCTAAAGAAGGAAAACAATCAATGGAAGAAGGTTGTTTAAGTCTTCCTGGTATATGTGTGCAGGTAAAACGCGCGTATAGCATCAAAGTGGAGGCTATGGACGAGAATAACCGGACTATCGTTTTTGAGGCGGAAGGATTACTGAGTAGGATTCTGCAACATGAAATAGATCATCTCAATGGAAAACTTATTCTTGACTACGCCCCCTTTTTTAAAAGGATACAGTTTAAAAGAAAATTCAAAAAGTTTAAAGAGGGTATTAATAATGAAGGAATGTGTAAATAAGAAAGATAATCTTTTAAAATGTAGCTGTACCTATGAACCCTGCAGTCGTAAAGGAATATGCTGTGAGTGTCTCCACTATCACCGTCAACACAACGAATTACCTGCCTGTTTTTTTCCTAAAGACATAGAGAGAACATACGATCGTTCCCTAAAGAGATTTTTAAGCATATATAAATGAAAAAAGCACTACCTAGTTGGTTTAGGCAGGAATTACCTCATAGAGAGACAGTCAATATTTTAAGTCTGCTTAAAGAATTTAAGATAAATACCATCTGTGTTTCTGCGCATTGTCCGAATATAAATTGGTGTTTTAAAAATAAGAATATTACCTTTCTGATTTTAGGTGATAACTGCAGTCGTAGATGTAAGTTCTGCGCAGTAAAAAAGGGAGAGCTTAGAGGTTTAAGAGATTTTGCTGATGAGCCAAGAAAGATTAAAGAGATAGTTAAAGAATTAGATTTAAGTTATGCAGTGATTACCTCGGTCTGTCGAGACGACCTCCCGGATAAAGGAACAGGACATTTTAGAAGGGTAGTGGAAGAGATAAAATCTTATTCTTCGCAGGTAAAAATAGAGTTACTCATCCCTGATTTTTCTGCAGAAGTATCTCTTTTAAAAGAGATTGTTGATTCCGGAGCAGAGATTATTGGGCATAATATTGAGATGCCCTATCGGTTTTATAAAAAGATAAAACCAGAGTCCGATTATCATTGTTCTTTAAAGGTCTTAAAGATAATAAAAGAAATTAAGCCGGATATAATTACTAAGTCTTCATTATTGTTGGGTTTTGGAGAAACCGAAGAGGAAGTAATTCAGGTCATTGAGGATTTAAGTATCCAAGGAGTGGATATCTTTACCATGGGACAGTATCTTTCACCCAGTGAAAATCACTATTCTGTAAGAGAATTTTTGAGTCTTGATAAGTTTGATTTTTTTAAAGAGGTCGCTTTAAAAAAAGGAATTAAAGTGGTTTCTTCTGGGCCTTTGGTAAGAAGTTCTTATAAAGCAGAAGAATTATATTATCAGATTTTAAGGGCAAATTAAAAGATGGTTAGATACGATGTGATTATCATTGGTGCAGGCCCCGCCGGTCTGAGTGCTGCTCTTTATGCCGGAAGAGCAGGGTTTAATACTTTAGTTTTAGAAAGAATGGTGTTAGGTGGAAGGGTTATTTTGACTGAGAAGATTGAGAACTATCCGGGAATAGATAAAGGAATTTTAAGTACGGATTTAATTAAGAATATGGAAGTGCAGATCAGGCAGTTTGACAATGTAGATATATTATTTGAAGATGTGAAAGCCGTTGATTTCAATCTTAAAAAAGTATTCACCGAAAAAAATTATTATGAGGCAGAAGGTTTTATCATTGCTGTAGGGGCAAAAGAAAAAAGATTAAATGTAAAAGGAGAAAAAGAGTTTCTTGGAAAGGGCGTTTCATACTGTGCTATCTGCGATGGACCCTTATATAAAAATAAAGAAGTAGTGGTGGTAGGAGGTGGGGATAGTGCTGTGGAGGAAGCGCTTTATTTAAGTAGGTTCTGTTCCAAGGTAAGGCTTATACATCGTCGAGATAAGTTTCGTGCCTCCAGGATCTTACAGGAAAGGTTACAAAAAACTTCCAATGTAGAGCAGATTTTAAATAGTATAATTTTAGAGATAAAAGGAGACAAACAGGTAAAAGAGGTTTTGATTAAAGATGTTATTTCTGAAGATCTCCAGTCCATTCAATGCAGTGGTGTTTTTATCTATGTTGGGATTGAACCTAATACTGATTTTTTAAAAGGCTTAATTAATATGGATGAATACGGTTTTATTCTTACCGATGAAAATATGGCTACATCTTGTGAGGCGGTGTTTGCCTGCGGTGATTGCCGAAGAAAATCTTTATATCAGATAATCACTGCTTGTGCCGAAGGGGCAATTGCCTTAAATTCCTTGCAGGGATATCTACTTAAAAAATAGTGGATATCTTTAAAAGAGATATAACAGGGATTGTCTTAAGAGTTCTTGTAAGTATAAGTATCTTAATTTTTTTATTTTTACGCATAGAGATAAAGGATTTTTTAAAGATAGTTGGTTCTTTAAAGGTAGGATTGCTCTTCTTAGCTTTTCTATTTTTTTTAATTTCTCATATTTTATGGTTCTGGCGTTGGAGGATAATTCTAAAAGCCTTAAATGTAGATTTTAATTTCCATACAGTTTTAAGTAGCTTTGCGGCAGGTCTTTTCTTTAATCTGGTTTTACCCTCTACATTGGGAGGAGATTTTTTGAGGATAACGGATTTTTCCCAAAAGACAAAAAGACCTAAAGAGATAATTAGCTCTGTTTTTTTGGATAGGCTCAGCGGTTATGTAGGCTTAGAGCTTGTATTGATTATATCTTTAATTTTTGGATACCATCTGGTCAATGATAAAAATGTATTTTTGGTAGTATCTATCTTTAGTTTCACGCTTATATTTTTATTATTTCTTCTCTTTAATAGTTTTTTATATTCAAAAATAAATCGCTTTTTACATCTAAAGAAAAATAAGTTTTTTTCCTATATCTCAGCACTATATGATTGTGTATATTATTTTAAAAGAAAAAAGGGGATGATTTTAAAAAATCTTTTTTTATCCTTGGCGATACAGCTACTAATTCCTCTAGTATACTTTATTATTGCCCTTGCATTAGGTAAAACCATTAACTGGATATATTTCTTTATCTTTATTCCGGTTATCAGTGTGATTATAATTTTACCTTTATCTATAGGAGGGTTGGGTCTGCGGGAGATGGCGATGGTATATTTCTTTTCTCAAGCAGGCTTGCCTAAAGATATCAGCTTAGTGGTTTCTTTAATCGGTTCTGTTTTTCTTTTGATTGTTTCCTGTTTAGGAGGAATTATCTATGCCTCTATGTTACATACTGGACGGATACAACATAATCAAAAATTCAGAATTTAATAAAGTTAAGACACTAAAAGACCAGCGTTATGCCCTTATACGGATGATTCAAGAGAAGAAGCCTTTTGGCAGTAAGAATAGTAAAATTACTATTGTCTTTGATGGAAAGAGTGATGTTTTAGGTCATCCGCTTTTATCTGTACAGAATATTGAGGTTATTTTTACACAGAATGAATCAGCAGATGAATGGATAAAAAGAAGAATAAGCAAGGCAAGATCAGCTGACCAAATGGTAGTGGTTACTGATGATAAAGAGATACTGTTTTTTATTCGCTCTTATTCGGCTAAAGCAATGAAGGTAGAAGATTTTCTTAGGAAACTAAAACCTAAAGAGATACCGCAAGAATTTACTAAACCGGAGTTATCTTTTTCTGAAATTAACCGTATAAATGAAGAGTTAAGAAAGATTTGGCTTAAAGAATAGCTATGGTTAAAAAATATAATGAATTTATAAAGTTTTTAGGCACGGCGGGGGCAAGATTTGTAATGATTAAGCAACTGCGTTCCTCAGCAGGAATTTGGATCTCTGTTTATGGTAAAAATATAATTTTGGACCCCGGTCCGGGAAGTATTGTCCGCTGTGCTTTATCTCGACCACGTCTTGATCCCTCTAAAATAGATGCCATAATTTTAACCCACCGACACCTTGATCACTCTGGAGACATAAATGTGATGATTGAGGCGATGACCGAGGGTGGATTCAAAAAAAGAGGGGTTGTTTTTTTACCTTCTGATGCGATAGATAAAGATCCGATTATTTTAGCATATCTTAAGGATTTCCCTGAAAAGATAGAGATCCTTAAAGCATTAAGTAGATATAAAATAGATCACTTTGAATTCCAGACTTCTATGCGACATCTTCATCCCGTAGAGACCTATGGTATAAAGTTTAAGATTAAGGATAAAGAGATTGGTTTTTTAACCGATACCAAATATTTTAAAGAATTAAATAAGTTTTATAAAAATTTAGATATTTTAGTGGTAAATATTGTATTTTATCAATCCCATCCTGAGGTGGAACATTTGTCTCTGGAAGATGTAGAAGACATTATTCAGGAGACAAAGCCCCAAAAAGCAATCCTTACACATTTTGGAATGAGTATGCTTAAGGAGAAGCCTCATCTTTTAGCCGAAATGCTTTCTAAAAAATTAAATACAGAAGTTCTCTGTGCCTACGACGGTATGTGTATAGATTTTGGTTAATGAGAATTAGATATTTATTTATCTTAAAAAAAGAGTATAATAGAATTCTGTGGATGAATTAGGGTTTATCCAGAGATGTGTAAAAGGTGATAAAGAGGCGTGGGATGAGTTTGTAGAACGTTACAGTAGATACATCTACAGTTATATCTATACTATCTTAAAACAGAGAAACATTCCCTTCGAAGTTTCTTTAGTCGACGATATTTTCCAGGATATATTTCTTCATCTCATAAAGGATAATTTCAAAAAACTGAGTCAATTTAAAGGAAAATCCTCTTTTTCCAGTTGGCTTAAGGTAGTGGTGGTTAATTTTGTCTGTGATTTTTTACGTAAGAATAGACCATTTTGTATTTCTTTAGAGGAGACTTTAGGAGAAGATGAGGATTTTGTTGTGAAGGATGTTTTAAAAGATAATCGAAGGCCTTTACATGATGAAGTAATTTTAGATCAAGAGAATCTTCAGATACTTTCTGAGTGCATAGAAGATTTGGATAGGGAAGATAGATTTTTTGTAGAGATGCATATCTATAGGGAGATGAAATTAGAAGCTCTAAGACAGATTTTAAAAATTTCCCGTAGTGCAGTGGATATGCGCAAAGAGAGGCTGATTAAGAAACTGAGAGACTGTTTTAAAAGAAAAGGATTTTTGTCAGAATTTTAGTTTTTCTGCGTCTAATTATTATGGAGAATATAGAAAAGATAATTAAGATGGTTTATAGGTATTTTAAGAGAAAACAACGCCGCGAAGCACCTTCTTGTCCTGATGAGGAAATGCTCGCCTCGTTTTTAGAAGGAAGGGTCTCTGAAGAAGAAAGCAAAAAATTACAACAGCATCTCTTAAGTTGTTATAGATGTGCCGAGCTTTTAAAATTATCCTCACTGAAAGGAGATGCTTTAGAGGTTCCGGCATATCTTTTAGAGAAAGCCAAAGCGTTGGCGAGAGGTTTTCCTGCTATACCTCTTTGGATAGAGGCATTAATTATGCTTAAAGAAAAAAGTATTAAGATAGTAAAGACCAGTGCGGATATTCTTTTAGGTAACGAAATTATTCCTTTACCTGTGCTGCGCAGTCGAAAAATAGAAGAACTACCGCAGCAACTCTCTTTGATTAAAGATGCGGGAGATATCCGCATAAGCATAGAGATAAATAGAATAAAAAAGACTGCCGTAAAAATTACTGTCTTGATTTCTGAGATAAAAGATCTTAAGCCACTTGAAGATGTAAGGATAGGACTTTTTAAAAATGAAATAGAGAGAGAGTCGTATTCTGCCCGGCAAGGTAAGGTAGTTTTTGAAGAGGTAGAGTTGGGCAGTTATCTTATCAAGGTAAGTCGGTCCTTAAAAGATATTGGTATGATTAAGTTAGAGTTAACCTAGTCTTAACTTTAAGATAGATCTTTATGAGGAGGGGGCTATTATTAGAGGTAATTTCTAGTGACCAGGCCTTAAAGATGAGTCTGGTAGAAAGAGAAGAACACCTTCCTGCCTTAAAGAGCATAAGCTCTTTTCAGGTAGATTTCCGTTATATAGAAAGAATCTGTCAGGAGATAAACTCTTTACTTGATCAACAGAATAAAAGAAATTCCATTGGAAAGGAAGGTATTCAGGAGCTTAAAAAATTGGGTCAGCTTCTCTTTGAGCACATCTTAAGTAAAAAAATAAAGCAGAGATTGAAGGAGGAAAAAGATATTGCGCTTATACTGAATGTGGAAGAGAGACTTGTTTCTATTCCTTGGGAATTATTTCATACGGGAGAAGATTTTCTATGTCTTAAATTCAATTTAGGCCGTTCCATCACTACCGATAAAGAGATGGATTCTCCAAGATCTCCCAAGCTTACCCCTCCTTTGAAGATGTTGATCGTTGCTGATACCCGAGGCGACTTAGAATCAAGTTATAATGAAGGTATCAAAATCAAAAATTTTCTATTAAAGTGTAAAGATATAGAGGTCGATTTTAAATCCTCTAATGTGGATTCTCTATATCTTAAAAAAAATTTAAGAGAATATGATCTCTTTCACTTTGCCGGTCACTGTGAATTTGATTCAAATGAACCTTTAAATACAGGTCTTATCTTTAAGGATGGTAGATTTACCTGCAAGGACATACTTCTGTTTTCTCATACCGAGTCATTACCTCGAATGGTATTTGTGAATGCCTGCCAA
>JAMWCP010000073.1 GCA_023819665.1 Candidatus Omnitrophota bacterium | reverse complement strand
GGAAAGGTAATTTTACCCGTAGTAATAGAATCATTATTAATAGGGGGTGTATTTGTCTGCGGTATAAGTTGGTTTTTATCCTTTGCTTTTGCTTTACCTTGGAGTTTGGCTCCTCCTTTGGCAGGAGTTATCTTCTTAGGTATTTGGTTAGCTCTGCATACTATTCATTTACAACAAAAAAGATTAACTATAAAAATTCAGTCTCTTAATTCTTCAATATTTCAGATTGTTATCTTTGGTTTTATTATCATTGCTTTAACTTTTATCTTTGCAATTTCTCCTTTATCTTCCTTATTTTTAACCCTTATAGCATTGATTCTTCCTCATATAGGAGTGAATTATATAGGAGGAGTGAATTGTTCACAAAAAGTAAAAATAGAATTTTTTTATCTTGGAAATATATCTCCTCAAGAAAAAGGAGTAATATATAGAAAGATAAGAGAAGTTATTTTGTCTAAAAATGGCGGAATACCACGTACTCTTATTTTAGCTAGTCCTCCTGTACAAATAGACATACATCCCCCTAGATTGGATTCTGATCCTTATAGAGTAATTATTGTAAAGTTTCCTCTTGATCAATTATATAATTTAGCGCAAGAAAGAGATGGAATTTTAACTAGGGCGGTAATACAGAGCGAAGAAGGAAGAGGAGGAGAAATACCCTTTGATTTAGGAAGTTTTAGAGTTACTCCAGAAGAGAGTGGGATATTCTTTTGGTTCTGTAATTATTTCATATCTCTACTTTTATCTCTAGCAGGTAAAGATCCCGTCACAGCTAATATTTTATATAGGGCAACAAAAATTTTGAAAAAAGAATTAGAAAGATTTCCTTCAAGTTATTTTTCTGAATTAACTAAATTGGGTGCTCTGGTGGGTTATATAGAGCAGAGTTATCCTGGGTTGAATTTAGAAAGAGTTCTGGCGCCATGGCAGATGATAGATCTTTTAGAAGAGGTATATAATAATAGTGGTATACGCGATAAGAGAGTAGAGGAGTTTATATCTTCTCTTAGAGAAAAATTACTCTCTCTATGGAAGCGTTTTCAAGAAGAAGTTGCTTATAATAGATTTTTTACATTATTCTGTAATGTTAATCCTCTCCTGGCTGAGGAGGCACCGAGAATTACGCCGTGGGGAGTGAGATTTGTTTGTTCTTTGAGAAAATTATCCGCAGGTATAGAAGAGGCTAATCTTGATGTTGCTGAGCTTGCTAAAATTTTGGGGTGTTCGGCGAATAAAGAAGAGGTGAGGAAAGCAATTTTGGATTACGCACAACGTAATCCCCATTGTCTTTATCTTGTAGGTAATTTTCTTTGGAGTAAACCGTGGGGAGAACCTTATACTACGGTTGATATAGGAGGAAGGATGCGTGGTTCTGAAAACTTACGCGAGGGTTGGGTGGTTCCTTTTCTTCCTTCATCATATAATTATAATGAGAGAAGGTGGGAGTGGGTGATTGCTTGTGAAGTATCGTCTGTTCTTCAAGAACCCAAACATGTTCATTATAAATTTTTGCTTCTCATTGAAGGGAATGGTGCTTTTTATAATTTGTACTTCCCGGATCTTTCGGTATTATCCCGGACAGAAGGAGTAGGGAATTCGGTAGTTATTGTAGGTAGATCTGAAGAGTTTAATAGGATAGCTCAGGAAAGGAGAAACAAAGGGGGTATTACTCTTCAAGTTAATCTGGAACTTCTCAAAGTAGCGCCGGGTGAGAATTCTTTACAGCGACTGATAAGAATGTTACCTACGTTACGCTCTTGGGGTATTTCGAGAATTATGCTTGGCCCGGGGACTCTCTGTAGAGGTAGCCTACCCTGGAATTCTCCTTATGCACCTGCATTTTTAGTATTCGAACCTTACTATGGAGATTTGAAGGATTTTAGAGAATTATGTAAACAGGCTTCTTTGTGCGGAATAGAAATTATCTATGATTTTGTGGGAGGGCATACTGACCCTTATTTTCTTCCTTTTCCTAAAGAGACATATCTTTATGTATTAGAAGGAAAGGAGATTCTTCCTGTGAATGTGTGGGGAAGTAGAAGATTGAATGACCAGTTACCTGATACAATACTTTGTTTGCTTTGGTGGTTAAGGGCTTTAGGATTTCCTTCTATCAGAGCGGATCAAGCAGGTACTATTTCTAGCTGGCTTTTTATGGAATTAAGAAATAGAGGGGTTAGGATAATTGCAGAATGGGAAGATCCTGTAGTGCAGCTTCCTTTTGACGAACTTTATTATGAAGAACCATTTAATTTGATGCAGCAAGAAGAAATTAGTTTTGGGGATTTAGAGGAAAGAGTTTCGGCTCGACTTGGGGTAATTCATCCACCAAAAGGGCTTCTTTTAGTTTGGAATAACCATGATAAAAGTAGCTGTTTTGGTGGACCCCTTGCTTTTGTTAAAAATACAAATACATCGCAGCAGATAAGTCGTATTAAAGCATTATTTATGGCGGTAGTAATACTTTATCTATTATATATGGATAGGGTTAGCCTTATGTTGTATTATCCGGATTTATTTGGTCATTTAGGTAGGATATGCTTTATGTTTAAACCTCATAGTCCTTTGGTATATGCAGATGGAGAACTTGGGCAGTTTGTCCAACATGTTTTATCTATTATTGGTGAGGAAGGAGATATAGAGAGAAGGATTAAGAGAATCGAGACGGGAAATCCTTTTGTAGCCGCGATACTGTTAGAGGGTGATTCAAAAAGAATATTATTACTTTCTAATCTTTCTTTTACGCCTATTAATATTAATATATATATTGATGGTCAGAGCTTCGATTTAACTCTTTCAGGCTACGAGACGAGAATAGACTTCTTGCCGCCTTTCGAAGAAGATTTGACTGTGATTTCTTTTGACTGGAGCGCCTTTAGACTACTTTGTAAATTTGATCCCGAATTTTTTGGTTATTTTAGAAAACTGATAGAGAGAAAAGATGTAAGAGTTGTTTTTAATGCACGCGGAGTGGATGAAAAGGGAGTGGTAAGATTTCTAAGAGAAAAAATTGGAAGAGATTTTAACCCCCAAGATGTTATCAGTAGCCTTACTCGAGAACAACCTGCAGGACAGAGTAAAAGAAGTAAAGCTATGGCACTCAGAGAATGGATGGAGGAGAATGCTTTCATCCGTCGTGTAAGAAGAGTAATTCATTTTGACGACGAAGAAAGAGAATTTTATGATTTTCTAGAAGTATTTCATCCTCTTTCAATAAGAGTTAAGACGGTTTTAGTATTACCTTCAAGAGAAATGGCAGGTAGATCTGAAGAAATTTATGAAGATGGAGATATAGTTACGAGACGTTATCCCCAGGAAGATGAGGTATCTAGGGATTTAGATAGGGACGGACTTCCTAGGGCGTGTTGGTCTCAAGACGCATGTTTAACACTAGAAAATATTTTATCAACCTTTTCTACTAAACCTACATTAGGTAATTTATCCCAATTTGGACTTGTGGTTACTACCGTTATTTCTTATATGTTGAGTATTCTATTTTTAGGAATTTTTATATACATTTTAGGAATTAAGTTGCCTTATTATTTAACTTATCTTCAAAATGGTATAAACATATGGGTTTGTATTTTGTTTGCATTCTTAGTAGGGATATTTTTTTTAGGATTAGTAAAAACAAGTTTTGTTTTAACTAAGATGGTTAGATGGGCAGATGAGATTATACGCAGAGGCTCTGGTAGGGATTATGAGCAAGACTTTCGGATTAATCCTTATTTAAAAGCTAAAGTTGAATCGTTTGCAGAAAGAATAGGTATTGAGATTAAGTATATGAGTAGTGAAAAGATCTTTCAATTTGGTAGGGGTGTTTTGTTTCATGCATCAGGAAGGACTCTCTATGTGAATCAAGGAGTGATAAGCGGTGTTACCGCAAAGACTCAACAACTTGTCGCCGCAGATATCCAAAGAGAACAAAGAGAAGCAGAGCTTTTGGCTTTAGCCTTGGCTCATGAAGGAGAACACTTTGGGTCTATCTGTCAACTATTCGATGGACTTTATTCTGGATTAGGTGAAATTCCTGCCTATCTTAAAATCTTTCAAATAAATTTCATTTCCCTATTTAAAAAGTTAATTAAGGGAATCAGAGTTATCTTAGCATTATTGACTTTGATAGTTTTTATTTTACCATTGGCATTTATTTTTTCTTCTACTACACATAAGGATGATTTTGCTTTTAATCAAAGTATCATGGAGTTAGCTCAAAGTAAAAGAATTGAAGCTTCTTTAATTCCTATTAAGGGATTAAGTTGTATACACGTAAAAGATAAAGAAGCAATGAGTCGATTAGCAGTAGAGATATTTCTCTATATTATAGAAAAAGCAAAAGAACGTCGACAAAAAAGACCTATTTATTATAATGGTCGGTTAATAGAAGCAGTATTTCTTCTTCCTACGGGAGCCACGCAAGAGAGGTGGTATGAGTTACTTTCAGAATTAATAAACAGTTTAAGATTATCTTTGGCAGGTGTAATTGGTTTGCATTTAGATGAATATTATGATGGTATAGATTATTTTGATTACGTCTATCGTCGACATCTTTGCGGTTGTCTTTATAGATTAAATGTTCCTAAAGAATATTGGCCAAGAATTTATATAATCAGAGGCATTAGCTATAGAGATCCTCAAGAGATAAAAGATAGGTATAGAGAATATCTTCAACTCCATAATACACAGATATCTGAAGAAGAACTTGATAGATTGGTTGAGCTTTATCAGAAATTTACTTTACCTGTTTCTGAATATGCAAGTTTAATCGAGAGATTAGATGGTATTGATGGAGTATTTTTAGGTATAGGAGTAGAAGGCCATGTAGCCTTTATAGAACACATCGGAAGATTAGCTTTATTTATTTTATCTACTTTTTACCGCACTAATCCCCGGTTATTCCAAAACAGATTTATAGGTAAAATATTATCTGTTTTTACAGAATTAAGAATAGGAGAGGTTTGTCTGAGTCCTTCTACGATTGTGGCTAACGATCCCGATGATAAAATGAGAGCGCGAGGAATTGATAGAGCCTATTCTGTAAGTATAAGAGAGATATTTTTAGGTCGTTATATTGTGTTGTTAGCAAGTGGGGCAAAGAAAAAAGAAGCTTTGTTTCACACCCTATTAGGAAGAATTGGAGAGACAACTGCCTCGGTTCTACGTTTAGCGGCGGGACATGTGTTGGTTATTGCCGATGCCGGGGCTTTAGAGAAGGTTATCTTAGAGATAAATTCTTCTTCTGGAGTTAGTTTTTCTACCGGCACCTGGCCCATTTTCCAATCCCTTTATCATCAAGCAACTGATAGATTTGGTTCATTGCTAGGAAAGGTAATTTTACCCGTAGTAATAGAATCAT
>JAMWCP010000072.1 GCA_023819665.1 Candidatus Omnitrophota bacterium | reverse complement strand
GGGGCAACATAACATAAGGTAATGGATTTTAAAAATTCTCCTTCGCTTACTGAGGATTTATATTCTTGAGCACGCTTAAAGAATTCTTCTTCGTAATCACGGTATAAAAAGGGATAATAACCGCTGATAAGAACATCTTCATTAGTTAAAAGAAAACATATATCTTTGCGTTTTTCTTCGGGAACAACTACAGCTAAGGTGGAGATGTGCTTAAAATCAATATTTTTTGTAACCAGAATCTGCTGGGCTTTTAGGCCTATATCTTGATTGGGAAAAACAATAATCTCATAGTTTTTGTTTTTTTCTATTTCCAAAACATCGCCTCTTTATTGTATATTTGGAGGTGAAGGTTCCAAATATATTTGAAAAATTAGTTTCAATCTTTAAAAATTATAAACTGTCCTCTTTAATAATTTAAATTCTTCTTTTGATGTTAGTTAGTATTTCTATTTTTTTCGCTTAAAAATTTCTCCAAATCTATATCTTTTCTGACTGGATTATTTTTGCCATAATAATACTCTCTAAAATATTACCTTCCTTATCCACTGTGACTACAAATTCATCTTTATAGTATATCTTATAAAAACCATCATTTAGATTTAACTCATTACATATTCGCGAACCAATACCGCAAGGGAAAAAAGTATAAGTGTATTCAACACCTGGAGCTGGTCGTAAAAACTCAGCAATTGTTTTAATGATACTTTTCTCTTTAATTTCGGGCGCTAAATTAGTTGCTTTGATCTCTTTTATCTTTTCTGTAAGAAAACTCATTAAGTTTGACTTTTTGTCTCTTGACATAGTAATATTTGCCATAGTAATATTTTCTACATTCAAAGTGCCTACGCTTAAAATCGTTAGATTTTTAAGTCCAATGAGACGCCAATTTAACTCTATATTAGCTCCCTTTTTAAAAACTGTACCGGTAAGAACTGAGCCTAAATTCAGTGTATCTAACCATTTTTTTGCATTTTCGATATTTAAATTAGCAACATTATCAACACCTAATAAAGTTCTGTCAACAATTTCAAAAAGGCCAGAAGCAATTAAGGCTTGAATTACTCTATCAGAAACCATAATTGTCTCTTTGACAAAAGAGGCACCTTCTACGCTTACAAATCCAAGCACCACTAACCGTTTATTTCCTAATTTTGTTAATGCTTCATTTACAGCTTTTATTAATGGTTCGAATGTGCTATCGCTTATATTTGATTTGGAGACCTCTTCTGATTTAATTTCAGATTCGGCTCTTATCAATGTATTTATTAGAAAGAAATTAAAAATAAAAAATATTAGCGTTACCAAAAATGTATATCGTCTAATATCTTCCATAAAACACTTCCCTACTATTTATAAAAGTTTTATTTTTTGTAAAATAATTATTTTTTACTTAAGCACGCCGCTTATAACGATATTAATAGCTTCCTCTTCTTCTAAACCCCGACTCATTAAGGTTTCTACCTGTTTCTTATCCACCCTTCCGATGGCTGCTTCATGGGTAACCTTGGCAAATTCATGGGTGGCATTGACTATTGGTATAGCCTTTGCCTGGGCATTACCTTGAATTATTTCTACACAGTCAACATGACCCCTTGCTTCAGGTGCGCTGGCAGTAAGTTCATTGATTATCTCGCTTATGGCGTTGTCTTTTACGGCAATGCGGCTTTTAATTAAACCTCTAGAGGCTCTACCAATAAGCTTTCCTGCTTCTCTAATTTTGATTTTGTCATCAGCATAACCATAAATCTTGGCAGTCATATCCAGACTTGAATTATCTAAGACTTCTGTATCATAATCTAAGTCAAAAACACCGACCCTGCCTTTAAGCAGAGAGAAATTTGTAACCAGATGACTATTCCTACCTAACTTAATCCTTGCCTTAGGAATTACCTCAATCCCCCCGTTTTCGCCATGAAAATGGACCTCATTATATTCATAATAAGCATTATCGCCAACCTCAATTTCTGCCTGCATCCTATGTATTACCTTTACTGCGTTAGGGAAAACGCAGTGGGCAAGCAATTTAATCCCTACACCATCTTCAATCTTTGCTTTGATGTTAATCTCTTGGACCCCTTCTTTAGGCAAAACTCCAAAACAAAGATGCACGGCATTTTCTATTTTTATATTCCTTTCAATCTTTAAATTGATGTCTACACCAGAAACAGTCTCTTTCGGTTCTAAAATTAAACCTTTTACCAGTTTCTTGCCAATCACTTTATTTTCATGGATCACTAAATGGGCAATATTAGAATCTCTAAATATCTCTGGTAATCCACCTGCTTTTACATATGCATCCAACATTAACTCATAATCCTGCATCAATTTACTCCTTTATTCGGATATCTTTCTGTGAGGGGAAAACTTTTGTAGGACAAGGTATACACTTCTCTTTAAAATATTTCCCCACTTCTCTAGACTTTCCTTCATTGACAATCGTTCCTGAACACATTAATGAAGTGATATCTGCGATTTCCGAAACCTCTTCGCGATGAGTAATTAGTAGTACCGTTGTACCTTGCTTCTTTAGCGCCTTTATCATCTTGATAATATTATCTAAAGCAAGAATATCAATGCCTGAATCCGGCTCATCTAAAATTGCCAGTTTTGGCTTCATAGCAAAGACCGCGGCTAATTCAATGCGTTTTCTTTCTCCACCGCTTAAACTCTTACCCACCTCTCTATCCAAATAATCCTTTGGTTCTAATAAAACCTCATGCAGTGCCTGTTTAATCAAAGCATCGTCTTTTTTCTTCATTCCTACCTCAATATAATCTCTTACGGTTAAACCTTCAAATCTTGCGGGTTCTTGCCAGGCTAAGGTAAGCCCCATTTTTGCCCTTTTTGATAAAGGAAAACTAGTTATATCTTCTCCTCTAAAATAAATCCTGCCTTCTTGCGGAAGATAATCGCAACAACCCATAATCACATAGGCAAGACTTGATTTGCCTGCAGCATTTGAGCCAAGGATTGAATGGATTGTTCCCTCTTTAACGCAGAGACTTAAGTCTTTGAGGATCTGTCTTCCTCCCAGATTAAGTGATATTTTATCTATGCGTAATATCTCCATAGAATTTAGTCTTCAATTTATTATAATCCAAAAAATAAAAATTTGACAAGCGTCCTTTTTTAAAACCTTTCCCATCACCGGCTCTCCTACAACTTTTAATTATCTTATCTTTATAATCTGCCATAAAAAATCTTTTTATATTTATTATGGCAGTATCAATTTAAATTTGTCCTTCTATAAACTCAATACTTGCCGGTGCAGGTAAAAATAATCCCGCCGTAACCTCAATTGCCTTCAAAATTGCCGCAGGAACAATACAACTGTTTCGGCAAAGATGTTTTGAAGATAATTTATAGATCTCTGTCTCATTCATCGGACAGGACATTTCTATCCCAATATTGATCTCTTTCAAATCTTCAGCTAATGCTTTAACGTGTTTACAGTTAGTCTCAAAACTTAACTCTATTTTTGTAGGGGATTTCTTTTTTGTAGAAATTACCACTTCATTTCTACATATACCTGCCTTTACCCATAAAGAAGCCATCACGACTCCTTCTCTTCTTTTATAAGAAGTTAAGGTTTTTAAGTCTATTTTACCATAACGTACGGATTTTAGAAATAGAACAAATATCGTCTTTTAATAATGCTGAAACTGTTTCTTTTTCAATCGGGAAAACTGCTTCTAACTTCCACTGGCGGGAATATTCTATAAGGTTCTAACTTTTTATGATCTCCCCTTTGATAATAAATTATCACAAGAGATTACTTGAGGTAAGTCTTTTATTTTTTGGTACCTCCCACCTGAACAGTTGGGTGTTTGCTTAGTGGTGTATGCAGACGTAGTCATCGTTGCTGGTGTTTTGAGGTGTCTTTAACGGTACTTTTACCTTGTAATTATCTTCTTTTACGCCAATTAAGTTTGTGTTTCTTAAGGTTTTGTCGGGGATAGATAAAGCGCAAGTGGTTTTAATGTGTGCTTACTATAACTGGAGGGATATCTTCAAAGGTAATTTGGGCAGGACTACCGCCATCACTTCCAATATCAGGAGTACTATCGTTAAGTTCTAAAATGTTATCCGCATAAAATTCCGCGCGTATACGCGGTCTCTCACCCACCTTGATGGTTAAATCTATGTCATTGGAATACTGAATAGCTGACTTACCATTATAGGTGATAAGTTCTGCACCACTGCCTGCGTCGGTTATTGTAACTCTCTGTGTTCCGGGATTAGGAATACTTTCGCTAAAACCAATATTAGATTGGTCACTACCATCTTTAGTATACCAGTATCCTTTCTTACCTGTATTAGAATCTTCATAATAACAATAACCTTTCAAGCCATAGGTTGCGCTTACAGTAATTTTTATTTCTTTATAATGGCCGGCAGGTACATCTACATCAGAAACAGGAACAAACTGATTATTCATTAGCTCTACAGTTAACCCCGAAGGATTTTCATAAAGCGTAAATTCTGAATCATCGTCTTTTACCAGAGCTACTTTATATATTGTTATATAAAATGTCTGCGGATCCGCCAACGCAAGATGCCAAGGTTCGCCTGCTCCACCGGGAGGCCGCTGGAATTCTGTATTTGCTGAAAAAACATAGGCCGGATATAAAAATAAAGATATACAAAAAACTGAGATAATTAATAATTTTTTAGAACAAAAGAAATATCCTACCATCTTCCGCCTACCTCAAATACTGCTCCGCCCGCCTCTCGCCACTTCTCCACTTCAATGTTAAAATTTCTCTCCACCCTATCTAAGGTGCGTTCTTTTAAATCTACCTCAACAAAAGGTTCTTTATTCCACCCAAATGCAGAAAGGATGCTTTTGGGCGTAAGACTATCAAAGACAAGATTAAAGCGGGTATCCATAAGATATTCTCTCTTTCCTTTATTATCATCGTAGGTCTCTAAATTTAGAGTAATAAACTTAAAGGGCTTTAGTTCGCTTCTTAATTTCCAACCCTGTTTGTCTTTAAATTTTCTATAGTCATAGCGGTAGTAACTGCCAAAGACTTTAAACCAGGGTAGATAAGGAATAGGACCGCCTAATTCTATATCTCCACCGTTTACTGCTTTTTCATAAGTTTTAGATACCGAATCCTCTTCTACCAATCTTTTAGGCGATAGGGCAAAATAGGAATTTATCCTACCTTCTAAATATTTGGTTATGGCCTCTAAACCAAGACCGGTGCGGTAGTGTTTATGTAAATCTTGAAAGTCAAAAAAGGTATTTATCCCCGCTAAAAGATTTTCTTCAAAAAGGAGGCGCCGGTAACCTAAACCTAAAGAATAGGTTCCTCTTTCATCTTGGATAGAGATGCGGTCATGGGTAAAAAAGGTATGGA
>JAMWCP010000071.1 GCA_023819665.1 Candidatus Omnitrophota bacterium | reverse complement strand
TAACTGAAATAGACTATAACGCATTTATTAAAGAACCGCCTGATTGCTTCTTGAGCCTCAAGAGTTTCTGGTCTAATTATAATTCCGTTATTTAAAGCATTTATTAATTCCTTATATTCTTCATCACTTATTAGTGGCCCTCGTCCAGGTTGGTCATTAGAATATCTTAAGTTTATTACAAAATTTCTATAGAATGTCCTAAAAATATACCCTAAATCATTGTTAGATTGATAAGGTAAAGATTCCAAAATACTAAAATAATGTTGAACATCTCTCCAAGAAGAAATATTATCTAAATGCAAATGTTCTCTTAATAATCTAAATAAACTAGAATAGTTTAAGTAGGTATCTACCCAGAAATTAAGAATAGTAAAGAAAATAAATGGAATTAACCCTGCCAATACCCAAGATAAATTAAAAGTACCAACAGTACAGTATAAAAGCAAGACAGTAAAACTAATAGCCATAAATATACTTTCACCGATAATTATCTTAAAGAATCTGGCAGCCTGTTTCATGTTCTCGGTCTCTTGGGGTACAAAAGGAGTAGTAAAGATAATTTTTAACATTTTGGGTAATATCTTAAAAAAACTAAGTAAACTTAAAGGATAAGGTTCATCTAGAGGTATTTCACTTAATCTTCTATTTTTTCTTTCGGCATTTTCTTCTTCTCTTCTTCTGTTTAAGAAATCTTTAATAGCTTGTGCTATATTTTCTAGAAACTCACCTCTTGGGCTACCCAAAGAAGCAAAGGGAAACTGTGTTTCAGTTTCAGCATATGCTTGCCATCTTCTCTTATTTATTATATCTTCTAAGGAAACGCCATCAATTATTACTTCTGATAAGAAATTCGGATGAGTAGTATTGCCATATCTGAAGAAAGCATTTATATCAAAAATATTCAAGGCGTAGCGTTTATTATCTTTAGTAATAGGAATAGCACCTCCTCTATATCCTTTACTAAAAGGACATCCTAATTTTAAATTCATTTGATAAAAAATAACTCTTTCCCAGAAATCCCGATGACTTTGAATTTCGGCATCATTTGCATTTTTACGTTTAAGATATAATACTAATTCTGTGATGATTGATACGGGAGTTAACTTTCTTTCAATTTTAAGATATCTAGGATCTTTATATTCCTGTGTATCGACTTGAGGAGAAGAAGGATTTGATTTATCTGTTAATTTTGCTGGCTTAATACCAAATATTTTTAAAATAAACTTATTAAGATATGAGACTAAATATAAAGTAAGGATGATTGAAGGCAAAACAACAAAAGCAAAAGTCAAAACACTTATCCCTATGTGCAACCAGAACAATTTATCCTTAAAATGTGCTAACATCCCATTATATTTGAAATTATGATTCCATAATCTTTGCCAGAAACCGAGTTCTTTACCATTATTGTCTCTAAAGAAGATAGTGGTGTATCGATCTTTTTTATTCTTTATTATTTCTCCTTGATAAAACAAAACGCCACTTTGTAGATTCATCCTATTTGCTTCGGCTTCGGGTAAAATTTGAATTCTAGAAGCATTTTCAGAAATCTGCTTACCATCGATGAAATTAGATATAGCATATATTATTCCGCTATCCTTAATATCCCTATCCCATATCCAGAAATAACCAGGTTTATCTTTAATAAATACCGCATAGTGCTCAAGATAAGGTTCTTCTTTGGGTAGATTATAAAGACCACCGAAACGGCTCAACTTATGAGTCTCTTGAGGTAATTCAGATTCATCAAAGTATAATTTATATGTATTATCCCTGCCTATCTTCCCTTTGTGAATTTCATAATAAATCCTTCCATCTAGTCTTAAGGCGTGCTCTTTTAAGCTATTGCGATTCTCCCTTTTCTCTTCTACACTATAAACCAAATTATTATCTATAAATCTTAAATTAAAGTATTTTGCGATCCAATCGCTATCATCCCAGGCTGCTGTATAGGTTTTGCCGAAGAGGCGGCCTAAACCAAAGAGGTATCTACCTTTGGCGCGGTAGGAATCAGAGTTGATACCTTTGGCGGAATCAAAAGGATAGGTGTAACTGGCTTTTGCAAATCCGAAATCGTCGTATTCAGGGATAAAGGTTATCCAAAGAGGCTGTCCATAGTTACCTTCAGCAGGCTTAATCTGGGGATCAAGCTGAGGATAACCGTCTAGAATAGTCAAATCATAACCTTTGTTGCCTGAACGGATAATTACTTGAGATCTGTAAGCCTGGTTAGCAAATATAGTATCAAGATTGATATTAGAAGTGGCTTCAACTTGTATAGGCAAAATCCATTTCTTGATAAAGGTCAGGTTGCCAGTATTTGGGTCTAAATAGGTATTGTTGGAGATGGTAAGGATATACCATTGATTATTTTCTCCTTTTACTATTCTTACAGAGCGGTCAGGGATACCGAATCTACCGTATGGACCGTTATAGAAAATAAGCTCTTTTGAGGTAAGATTATCTAAATCTTTGCCAAAACCAATCTCTACTAAATCACCATTTAAGCGGGTTTCAAAGGAGGTCTTTCTTAAAGCATAACTTCCTTGAGAATCTTTGCCATAATCATCTCTTCGGTAAATAATTCTTATTCCTTCTTGGCTAAATTCAATTTTTTGAAGTGATGATTCGCTCTTTACTACACCGTCTTTTGTAAACGTCTTACTTTCTTTTCCAATTCCTAGCACTCTAAGAAACGTTTCTGAATATTCTCTGTCATCTTGTTTAAAATCACCGTAGGTAATTTCTTCTTCGGTTTCAGGGACAAATTTATCTGATATCTGCTGAGAAGTTAATTTATTATCTACAAGCTCCTTAAAATCATCCATTACATTACCATTATAAACCCCTTCTTGTTTCTTTACTAATACCCCTTCCTTATCTTTTAATTCTATATAGCAAACTTTTCGTTTCAACTCGTAGACAAGTGTACGCGATAAATTGCCTTCTTTAGGTAAATCTATAGAAACACTGACTAAATCTACATTATTTCCATTACCAACGGAGAACTCTGCTCCACCTAAAATTTTATCATCTTTTGTAATAATGGCTAAAGTAATGCGGTTCTTTTTAAGGTCTATTTTTACCAGGGGTTTCTCTCCTAATTGGAATAAAAATGCCTGATAAGAACTATCCACTGAGCGGTTTTCTGGGTCAAGCATAACGATATGTGCCCAATTCATAACTTCTGGCGAATGAACCTTAAAGCCTTGGGAGCGGAGCCATTGGATAGCACTACTCAGCTTATCTTTCCAGCTATTATGACGAAGCTTTTCATAATTTATGGCTTGAGACTCAGAAATTTTCTGTTGGACTACGAAAATATTATTTTCATCCTTAACTAAATAGGCTGCTCCTTTCTTGGAGCCAGGTGATCCTGCATCCACCTGGAATAAGCCGCGGTTGAATTTAATCTTGATCTGTTCGCCCTGAGAAGTAATACCGAATTCTCTTTCTACTTCGCCTTCCCTATCTATCTCCTGAAGTAACTCAAAAATAATCTCTCCTTCCTGAGGTATCCTAAGTATTCTTTTACCCAGACTAATATTGTAACCTTTGAGGTCCAACAGATTGAAATCTTTATCAAAGTAATAAATCCTCCTTAATGGCTCTCTTTTGGTATATCCTCGCTGGGCAATTATAGCCGAAGCAAGGACAGCTGTAGTTTCACCTGAATTAATAACTACGGTTCCTTCTACTTCTTTACCATTAACTTCTTCCGGATGAACAAAGTATCTTGCTACCTCTTTTCCGCCCAGATATACGCGGGCATCCACCCCTTTACCTGTCTGGGCATCCAAAGTGATTATCCTTAGCAATTCTTTCTCACCAAACCCCGGCAGCTTAACCTTGCCTACCTCATAGCGATAGACCTCTTCGCCAGTGGTGAGGTTAATGGTTAAGATGGGTTTCTCAAATTTGTCTTCTGAGGGGTCATAGAAAGTTATTAAGTTGCCGACAATTCGCCAGAGTGGTTTGCCGGTGAACATACAGGCGTCAATGCGGTCTTCGCCTTTGTAGGTATAGCGGGCAATGCCTAATTCAGCAGATCTGGGAACCTGAACTAAATCTGCTTCATTGGCTCTGGCGGCTGCTTTTGCTCCATAGGTTACAATGGCGAAGTTATGGCCAGCATCAAAGACTGCGCCGGCAAACTTCTTCTTGAATTCTGCTATATCCATATAACCCCAGGCCTGCATTGCTCTTCTTACCTGTCTGTCGGTAGTCCAGGGTGCACCAATCTTAATAAATCTGTCTCCATGGGGCAAGGATTTATAGGTAGAATAGACAAATATCTTTCCTTCAGGTGTAACGCCATATCCCCAATTTGCCATTGCATCTCTTAGCCATTGAGGAGCCTCTCTATAATCACCAGCAGCAATGCATGCGGATTTCACACCATAGACTACTAAACCACCAGTACGTAAGTCAAATACTGTTCCTTCCCTAAAGCGCGCTCTGAATTCTTGCATACTCATACCCCAAGCCTGGGCAATCTGCTGTAATTTTGCTTTAGGTGCAATACCTACTTTTACAAAATTTCCACCGTGAGGTAAAGAATCATATGTGGGATAAATCCTCCAGCCCTCACCGGGCACAACCTGATAACCCCAGTTGGCTTCTGCCTGATTCAGGGCTTCTAAAACCTCAAGACCCAAATCGACAATGGCTACAATAACTTTTCTACCTTCTCTTATACCTCTTATCACCAAAACATCTTTATCTAATCCCAGTTCGTTATTCTTACCCGCAGGTTCAATCTTTCCTACCTCTGGATAATGAATATTATTGCCATCAATAACTACCGCAGTAACAGTAACCGATTTAGCTTGACCTCGCTTGTCAACTTCAATTATGCGCGCCATCTGACCCAGCCATTTTTCCGCCAAGACTTCACCGGCAAAGATTTCACCAGGAGCACCAATCACAAAAATTGCCTGCGAATGCCATCTGCCGTTTTCATCTCTATATCCACGCAGTTTCACTCTCGCAGTTAAGAAATCTTTTACCTCAATCTTCTGACCTCTTATCGTCCTACCTTCAACCATATCTCTATAGAAATCTCTTGCACCTTCTTCACCTAATAATTCTTGCGGTGTCCCTGTATCATAGATATGGCCAAGCGTAATATCTAAGATCTCAGAGGTCTTAAGATTGTATAATCTAACTTCAGAGTGATGGTTATCAATAATTATTTCTGCCTCGCGTAAATCTTCCGGCTTTAATCCTCTTTGTTCTAACAACTTAATTGTGCGGGCATCGAGGAGAGGTTGTCCTTCGGGATATAAATAAGCTAATGTTCTACCTTTAAACGTATATCCTGGCTGTCTTTCAGTCGTAGAAACAACCTCATAAATAACTTTATTATTTGGTGTATGTATGATAACTAATTTTGCCGGTTGTC
>JAMWCP010000070.1 GCA_023819665.1 Candidatus Omnitrophota bacterium | reverse complement strand
CATTCCTGACTAGTTAATGTCTGACGTGCCTTAAGTTCTAAGCCTTTTAAATATGCTTTTTTTGCCTCTTCTTGAGTCTGGGCAAAAGAGATTTGCATAAGGCATAAAATCACTCCTAAGGTTATCCCTATACAAGCCCACCTTCTCATCTTACCCTCCTTTTTCTTCTTTTTTATATACCTTTATATTGGCGACTTCTTTTAAATTCTTCAGCCAATCATTATAAGCCTTTAATTTTTTTCTTTGTGTTATCTGCTGGTAATATCCATCTTTTAGTTTAGCAAAATTTTCTTCGTCTGCAAGTCTTTTTTCTAGTATCTTAAAAACCGCATAACCTCTATATATAGGAGTAGGTTTATAGAAATCATTTATCTTTAATTTTAGCATCTCATAACAGGAATCCAGAGGAAACTTCCAGATATCAATTAAGAATTCTAAAGACACAAAACCCGGCCTTTTAAAATCCTTTGGCCTTTTTTCCTTTTCGCGTTCCCAAATTTTTGCTCTTCTTTTTACTTTATTATAGAATTCTTCAGCCTCTTTTATATTAGGAAACTCTACTAACTCTACACTTAACATATTATACTCATTTAAAAACTCTTGGCGCGCTTCTTCTTCATTTACCTCTACTTTTGCTTCCTCCATAATCTTTTCTTTAAGTTTCTCTAACTGCAAAAGATGCCGGATCTGATTTTCAAAAAGGATAAGCGGTTCGTTGATCTTTTCTCTTAACCATTTCTCATAAGATTCTCTCTCTTTACGAAAATCAAAATTAACTTTTTCCTTTGTTAAAATCTTATCAATCTCTTTTTCTACCTCTTCTTGAGTTACATTAACTTCTCTCTGAAATGCAACAAAGGAAAGTAAAAGTTGTTCCCAGATCTGCTCTTCCAATTCCTCTTCATTTTTAGCAGGAGGTCTTCCCTGATAACCAAAAACTTGCAAGACACTCTTTACAAAAAGATAATTGTTTAAAGGCACCTTTATCCCAAAAAACTCACCTACATACTCTGATTCTTTCTCTTCGGCGTAGAGAAAAAAAATATTAGAAATGAATGACTTATAATTCAAACAAAAAAAAGTTATAATCAAAAAGATTATTTTTAAAATCCTCAGTTCTATTTTAGTCCATCGGCTCTTTCCCTTCATACGCGCTCCAGGTTAAAATGTATTTTTTTGCCCAGTCAATATCCTTATCATCTTTTTTGGCTAATCTTAAGTATTGTTTTAGATGCTCTATGGCTTTAGGTCTATCTACAATATACTCTGCATAGATATAACCTAAATTAAAATGGGAATAGGCATCCTGAGGATTAAGTTCTAATGCCTTTTCAAATTCTACAATTGCCCGTTCATATTCTTTCTGTTTTATATAAAAGACACCTAAATTGTAATGGGTATTGGCAGTCTCTCTGATTAAGACCTGATTCTGTCGGGAAATTTCCGCAAATTTCTTAGGTAGATCCGCCATTTTCTCCTGCAGTTGTTTATTTTTTAATATTGCCGAAAGATAATCTTTGTTTAATTTTTCTAATTTCTGATTAAGCTCTTTTGTTTCGTCTTTGCTTTTTTCTAAATCGCTTTCTAATTTTGCCAGGCTCTTCCTTAAGGTTTCGTTAGACTTCTGAATCTCTTTTAATCTATTACTTAACTGGCTATTTTCTTTTAACAATTTATCGTTTTCCTGTTGAAGTCTTTTAACCAAAGGAACTTCTCTTTCCTTTTTTAATTCTATCTCAAGATTTTCTTTTTCCTTAATTAAACTCTTCTCTATCCCCTCCAGTTTTTTTATTGATTCTTTCAGGACAAGATTCTCATTAATTATCTCGGCTTTTTCCTTTTGGGTTGCTTCCAAATCATCTTTTAATTTTAAGAGATCTCCCTTTAGCTCTTCTAAGCGATTCTTCTCCTCTAATATCGCCTTTAATTGCACCAAGAGATTATCACGATCTATAGATACATTCTGAAAATTCTGTTTTAGTTGATGATAATCTTTTTTTAATTCATCGTATTCTTTAAACAGAACTTGATAGTTATTTTCGTATTCAGCTTTAATTTTTTTGATTTTATTCTCTAACTCTTGAATTGTTGAACTTTTTCTTTTTACATTCTGATAAAAAATTATTCCTGTAATCAAAAGCAATAAAACTAAAATTGTTAAGATAATTATAAGGATAAATTTTTTATTTCT
This sequence comes from Candidatus Omnitrophota bacterium, assembly GCA_023819665.1. Classification (GTDB taxonomy): domain Bacteria; phylum Omnitrophota; class Gorgyraeia; order Gygaellales; family JAMWCP01; genus JAMWCP01. The sequence continues at coordinate 3,317 of JAMWCP010000070.1, read as the reverse complement.
CATAATCCTCCTTACTTAACTCTCTAAATGATTTGGGTTCAGCTTCTATTTTTTCTTTAGGCAATTCCTGATACGACTGATATTCTTTACCCGGCAAAGACTCTAATTTTCTTTCATCTGCCATTGGTAGAGTTTGACCGCTGATAATATGGGGAGTAATCAAAACTAAAATTTCGGTTCTTCTTTTCTCCTCATTAGAATTACGAAAGAGCATGCCCAAAATAGGAATTCTACTTAATATAGGTAACCCTTCAGAACTTCTAACTGCCTCTTCCTTACGTAAACCTCCAATAATCAAAGTGGTATTATCCCTTACCATTACAGTCGTCTCGGTCATAGAGGTATCAATAATCGGAATTTTATTGCCTGTGGGTGTAGTAAGTATAGAAGTTACACCAGAAATTTCAGGCTTAACCTTCATAGTAATAAAACCTTCTTCATTTATCGTGGGGGTAACTGCCAGCTGTATCCCCACATCCACAAAGGTTACCTCTTCAGAAACCGTAGAAGTGGTTTGTCCGGTGGTAGTGGTAGTGGTTACATATGCCTGACGTTCTCCTACATGAATGCGCGCCTCTTGGTTATTCACCACCACTATTTTAGGATTGGATAAAATACGCGTTTCACCCAAAGTCTTTAGAAGCCTAAATAAAACATCAAAATCTCTATCAGAATCAATCATTCCTAAATGCATTTTTTCTCCCGGAGAAACCTTGGTACTAGCAGAATAATTAGTAGTAGTACCGCTAAAAGGATAACTTCCTACACTCCTCCCCATATCCGAAAAAACAGTCTCTCTTGAACGCCAGCTGGCAGTTGCTGATTGCACACTACTAAAAGGATAAGACCCTAAATAGGTAAGTCCCTCTTTTTTTGCTAAAGCAAATAAACCCTCCCATTCTACTCCCGAATCTAGTTTATCCGAAAGATTTACCTTTACTATTTTTGCATCAATTAAAACTTCAAGGGTCTGTTTATCTAACTCTTCAATAATTCTGCTTATCTCCTCCATTCTTTCCGGTAAAGCCTGGATAATCAGTTGATTGTTGCGTTCATCTGCCTTAACAAAACCTACCCTTTTTGCCTCAAGTTGACTCTTTAAAATTTCCTCTATCTCTTTTGCCTTGGCATATCTTAAGGTAAATACCTTTACTAAATTCCTCTTCTCAAACTCATCCAGAGCATTCTGCATTATTTCAATCTTCTCAGCTGTATCCATAATCATTACATTTCCTGACTCAGGATCCACCAGGACTCTTCCAATTTCACTCTTTAAAGCATCTAATAAACTAAATGCTTGTTCAGGTATTGCATATCTTAGTCTAAAAATTTTAACCTGGCGCATATCAGAAAAACTTTTCCCGTAAAGAGCCTTGTATTCGGCTTCTGTCATCACAGTGTAAATTTCTCCCTGCTTGGCATAAGCAAGGTTGTTGGAACGCAAAATTATATCAAAGATATCCTTTAATAAAACATTATCTACACTTAAGGTGACTCTTCCTGAAACATTTTTGGTAGTAACGATATTTACTCCCGCTTTACCTGCTAAATACTTTAAGACATCTACCACATCCATATCTTTAAATTCTAAGGTAAGTCGCAAACTAAAGGGGTCAGCTAAAGGAACTTCAATCTTCTGTGCCAACTGCGCAGGTTGCTCCTCAGAGAAAATTTTAAAACTTATTAAGAGAAAACTCAATACCAATACCAAAATAAATCCCTTTCTCATGGATTTACCTTTATTCTTTCTTCCTCCCAGGTCTCCCATGTCAAAATATATTTTTTTGCCCGCTCAATATCTTTATCTTCTTTGGGAGCGCAAGCTAAATACCTTTTAAAATGCGCAATTGCCTTTTGTCTATCACCTTTGTAATCCGCATAGATTATTCCTAAATTATAATGTGCCGCATAATCATTAGGGTTAAGTTCTAAAACCTTATTAAACTCTGAGATTGCTTCTTCATACTGCTGATTTTTGCTGTATAAAACACCTAAATTATAATGAAGCACAGAGTTATCCTTTACCAATCTTTCTTTTAAAACTGAAATACCAGAAAGTTTTTTGGCATAACTGTCTATTTTTTGTTTTAAGAGTTTATTATCATTATACAATTTTTTATTTTTTTCTATTAAATCTGTGTTTACTTCATACGCCTCCTGTAAAAGGGCTTTATTTTTCTCTAATTGCTTAAGGAGCCGTTCCTCGCTCTCCTTTAATTCGGTAATAACTTTATCCTTATCTTTTAAAGCTAAACTCATTTCTTGGATTTTAACTCTCCAAACCTCATCCTTGGTGGCTAACTCTTGAATCTGCTTAGCTAAATCTTCTTTTGTTTTTATAATTTCATTTCTTTCATTAATAAGATTGTTCCTTTCGTTTTGAAATGCTAAAATTTGAGTTTCATATTCATCAAGTCGCTGAGAAAGATTATTCTTCGCCGTCAAGAGATTATTCTTCTCCGTTTGTAAATTAAAGATCTGTGTCTGCAGTTGATTTAACTGGATTAAAAGGTGTGCCTTTTCATCTTTAAAGATTCCTAACTGTGTTTCTAATTCTTTCGTTTTATCTTGAAGCTGACTTTTTTCAGTAGAGGCTTGTTTAAGATTAAACTCGGCAGTATTAAGTTTGGTAGTAAGTTCTTCTGTTTTTGTCTTTAGATTATTGAGTTGTTCAGAAAGTAATAATTTTTCAGATTCTTTGGTATTAAGTTGATTTTTGAGGTTAGCAAGTTCTGTCTGAAGGTTGGTTTTATCCTGATTTAGTTGTTTAAGGTTATTTTCGGAAAGAACAAGTTTATCATTCAGTTCTTTATTTTGGTTCTTTAAAGAGTTGAGTTGGGTAAGCAAGGTTTCATTTTCTTTTTTGGATTCATTTAAAGAGTTCTCCAGTTGTCTTATTTTATCTAAGAGGGTGGTTCTTTCTTTTTCGAGATTGATTTTTTCTTGGGAAAGGGCAGCAAACTTGGATTCACTTTCTCTGATCTGGTTTAAAAGGTTGGTTTTTGTTTGATTTAAAAGATTAATCTCTTCATTGAGTTTTGTGAGTTGATTTTGTTTTTCCTGTAAAGTAGTGGAAAGACTTTGAAGCTGAACAAGTTGAGCGTTGTTCTGGGATTCTAAGGTTTTAAGTTTATTCTCTAAGAGGGTTTTTTCGGAAGTAAGATTTGTGCGTTGGTTTTCTAAATTAGAGAGTTGATTTTTGAGGTTAGCAAGTTCTGTCTGAAGGTTGGTTTTATCCTGATTTAGTTGTTTAAGGTTATTTTCGGAAAGAACAAGTTTATCATTCAGTTCTTTATTTTGGTTCTTTAAAGAGTTGA
>JAMWCP010000069.1 GCA_023819665.1 Candidatus Omnitrophota bacterium | reverse complement strand
ATTGCTTATTTTTCCTGTGATATCTCTGAGCTTTTACCTTACTTAAACGCAGTAATAAAAGGCGCCTCCTATAATAAAAACGCACCCACCTTAACTTTTACCAAAGGCAACGTGTAATTAATCTTTTAGGTATAATAATTCTATGGAAGTCATCAAATCTATTCCATATAAATAACATGTTTAGAGCATTAATATATAATATATGTATGAAGATTTTTGTAAAAGTAAAACCGAAGGCAAAACAAGAAAAGATAGAGAAAATCTCTGAAAGCCAATTTCGAGTTTGGGTAAAAGAACCACCTCAACAAGGTAGGGCAAATAAAAAGGTTATAGAACTGGTAGCAGATTATTTTAATATTGCAAAATCTAAAGTGAAGATTGTTTCAGGTATTTCTTCAAAACAAAAATGTATAGAGATTTTAACATATGAATAAAAATATCAGATCTTAAAGTTGAAGTTATCGAAGGAGATATTACTTCACAAAGAGGGATTACTTGTATAGTAAAAACCAGCGATACTTGGCTTAAGAGAGGCGGCGAGGGTGTGAGTGTAAGTCAGCGCCCCGTGGGTGCGGCTTAGAAGAGGAGTTCTGGCTTTTAGCTTCGATTAAGAATAAAAGAAAAGAGAGATTGATTTTGCAGTATAGAGCAGTATAATAAATTTTAGAAAAATTTAATCATACAACTTTTATAAGAAAAGAAAGAGTTAAAAGAGTAAGTTGCGCAACATTTAAAATAGAAAATATAGATTTATACTAAAATTATTACTCTATGGTAGAGAGAGAGAAAAGAAGTTATATCAGGCATTTTGTAGTTATATAGATGCTTGTAAAAAACAAAACCCAATTCTGTGGGATGCAATTGCCTCTTGGGAATTATTAGAACTAGATAAAAAGCAAAGCCATTTTATTAAGTCCTTTGAATCTACGAATGAGTTTAAGGATTTAGTAAGGGTTGTTTTTGAATATTCTGGCAGAGGGCAGAATATCAATAATGACTCATTTGAATATAGGGAAGTTCATGAAGGATATAAAGGAGCAATGCATATATTTTTTGTTAATACAGGGATATACGACAGAATTATAGAGGGAAGAGAATTTAACAAAGAGAAAGCATTCAATATATTTTTAGAAGAGTTAGAAAAGAAAGAGATAGAGGTATTAAAATATGGAGAGGTCTTCCCTTTGAAAATAGAGATGGGAAAAAGCGAAGTTTTAGATTTCGGAGATTTTAGTCTACTAACAGACTTGAGTAAATATAAAATTGATTATAAGACAAATTTTACTATTATTCTCCGTCGTTCATTAGAGTCTCAAGATTTTGGAACCTCCTTTATTAAATTTTTAGCTGAAGACATTATTGTTCACGGAGAGACACCATTTTCTTTGCAACTTTTTATTCTTAATCTATATTTTGAAAAGCCTATTTATATTCCTAAGTGGTATGAAAAACACACAAATCTACTCTCTCCTCAGTATCAACCAAGGCTTAATTATTTAGAACATACTCAGTCAATAAGAAATAGATATGAGGACGCGTTACAAGAATATGTGGAAAAAAAATATCCTGGTGAATGGGCTGAAATATTTGTTGATGAAATACCTGATTGGGAAAAATGGGATGAGTGGGATAAACTTAAACTCGAAGAAGAGGAAGAATTTATAAACAGTGGAAAAGCACCGATTAACTATTTAAAAGAAACAGAAATCGAAAAATTTAAAGAATTCGTTAACAAAATTAGAGATTTCTTAAAGAGCGAAACATACAAAAATCATAAATATCTTAGGATCGCTACACATTATTTCCTGTCTGCGCATGAAGCGCCGGATATCGCAGATAATCTTGTAAATTATGTCATTGCTTTGGAGGCGTTATATTTTGATAAAGAGACTTCTGAGATGAGAGAACGTTTAGCAAATCGCATAGCCAATCTTTTAGGAAAAAATTCAGAAGAGAAAACAGAGATAAGAAAGAGAATGTTAAAAATTTATAAGGATAGATGCGATTATGTCCACGGAAAGAGCGCGGATATAAATAAAGATTTCAGTAGCCAACAAAATTGGTTAAGAAATATTCTTCGGCTTTCCCTCCTTTCATTTTTTAGTTTAAGTAAATATTACGATTCAAACAAAAAACGCGAAGAGTTGCTCAATAGTTTAGATTCGGTTTTTGATTCTAATTTGATAGAAAATATACAGCTACAGGCTTCTGATTTTTTATCCTTAGCAAGAGCTTATGATTTTATACATAAAGTAGATAATAACGATGTAATTGAATATTGGTGAATTTAGTATTCTACAAAATTCATGTTTCGTAAAACCCAAAGCATAATTTTTGTTTTTCTATTTTTTATCTCCTCCCTTTCCCTTGCTCAAGATAAACCGGTTTTCTGGGAAGAAAAATACAGCGATGAGGTCTTTACTTATCTTTTAATGGAGCGGATAGTTGAAGTTAAAGCCGATTGGTCAACTCAGGAAACAATTCATATGGTTGCCAAGATTCAGAAAGAAAGGGCAAAGTCCTTAGGCGAGATACCCATTAGTTATGATAAAAGTTTTCAGGAAATAAAGGATATAAAGGCGTTTATTACCACTCCTGAAGGCAGGAAACTAAAATATAAATCCATTCAGGACCTTAATCCCTATTCAGGCGATCCTCTCTATTCCGATAGTTGCATAAAAATTATAACTATGCCTAATGTGGTTGTGGGAAGCGTTATTGACTGGCAGGCAACCATTATCACCAAAAAACCAATTATAAAAGATGCTTTCTGGCATTCCTTTGGTTTTAGTTTTGATGCTCCGGTGAAATCCCTGCGCTATAAACTTATTATTCCCAAAAATATAGCCATTCAAATAAAAAACCACAATATCAAAATCAATCCCCAAATAAAAGAAGAGGCCAATAAAATAATATATTCCTGGCAGAAGGATTTTATAGATAAATTTGAATTCGAAGAGCAGATGCCGCCCTCTGATGAATTTATTGAATATGTAACCGTTTCTAATATAAAAGAATGGCGTGATATTGCAAATTGGTATTGGAGCTTGATAAGTAAAAATCTTAGGATTTCATCTTTTATGAAAGATAAGGTAAAAGAAATTATCAAAGACAAAGATATAGCTGAAGACAAAATTGAAGCAATTATAAAGTATATTCGGGATAATTTCCGTTATGTTTCCATGAGTTTTGGCTACCATCGTTATGAACCACATCCTTCAGATGAGGTGTTTAATAATAAATACGGTGACTGTAAAGACCAGGTTTTAGTCTGTATGGCTCTGCTTAAAGGGGCAGGGATAACTGTTTATCCAGCTCTTTTCTGCGATGAAGATTTAGGTAATCCCAAAGATAAATTGCCTATGCCTACGCACTTTGGCCATGTTATTTTAAGAATAGAACTAAAAGACAAATTCTATTATACAGATGTATTAGCTGAGGGATATCGTTTCAATGAAATTCCTTTAGAACTTCAGGGCGGTTATGTGTTTGTGGTTAATGACAAAGGAGGATTTTTTGAGCAACTACCTGTTTTAGGGGAGACAGAAAATTTCACATTTAAAGAAAGCAAGTTTATTATAAAAGAAGACGGCTCTGCCTTAGTTGAAACTCTTTCTCTTTGGTCAAAAGAGTTATCAATTAGATTAAAGCAATCTTGGAAGAATATGACAGAAAAAGAGAAAAAAGAACTCTTAGAAGGTCTGGATGAGGCTTATACAGCCGGCGGAAATATGCTGGAAAGAAATTACGAAAATCTGGATAGTGATTACGGACAGATAAAAAGCTTTATAAAATACGAGAAGCCACGCTGGGCAGAGGTCTCAGGTGACTTTATGAGTTTCGGAGCAGGAGGCTATATAAGAGATAAATATTTTCTTAAAGAAAAAAGGATATATCCGATTATGTTTTGGTTAAACTCTTTGGATAAAGAAACCAATATATATTTTATCCCAGAGAATTTTGAGATAGTAAACTGTCCTAAAAACATAATCCTTAAAAATGAATTTATAGAATTCTCGCGTAACTACAAGGTAGAAGGAAGAAAAATTATCGAAACAGAGATCATACGGAATAAAAGGGCTCGAATCCCCGCTTCGGATTATAACAAGGTAAAAGATTTCTATAATCAATTAGTGCAACTGACCAACGAAAAAATTATCATAAAAAAGAAATACAGATAAAACCGGGGATCAAAACTGTTTTTAGTTAAAAATAGATCTGACCCCATATTTAGTAATTTAGTAGAAGTCCATATACTTACATATCCGGAATATAAATTTCTTAGAACTTATCCCTATAACTATCGCCTCTATTAAAATTCTTGGTACCCTAAAAAGTTATATGATGTTATTCTTAAAAGTTAAACAAAAATTATCTTGACATAATATAAGAAACATTGCATATTATTAGCATATGCTAATAACTAGGAAATATCTATGCCAAGACCTTTTAAGTGTAGATTTATAAGATGTAGGCCTGAGGCAAATTATTTTAAGCCAAGAGGTATTCCTTTGGATAATCTTGAGGAAATTAATCTTACCCTCGATGAGTTAGAGGCAATACGTCTTGCGGACTTAGAAGGGTTATATCAGGAAGATGCAGCAGTAAAGATGGGTATTTCACGCCAGACCTTTGGCAATATTATAGATAGTGCCCACAAAAAGATAGCAGATGCCCTTTTAAATGCAAAGGCGCTAAAAATAGAAGGAGGTGTATATAAGATGGCAGGAATGAGAAAATTCATGTGTTATGCCTGTAACCATACTTGGGAAATTCCTTATGGAACAGCTAGACCCCAAGAATGTCCTCAATGTAAAAGCACCAATATCCATCGCCACCCTGAAGCTCGGGGTTATCGCGGAGGATGTGGTCCGGGTTATGGCAGAGGAAGATGCAGAAGGTTTTAACAATGAGAATATGTATTCCCACAGAAACAGATGAAGGCCTAAAGGCAGTGGTCTATGCGCATTTCGGAAGCGCTCCTTATTTTACTATTTATGATACGGATAAAGATAGTATCGAAATAATAAATAATACGGATATGCTTCATGCCCATGGTGCTTGTCAGCCAACAAAGACGCTTGGCGCAAAAAAGATTGACACTCTCGTTTGCTTAGGGATGGGGGTGCGTGCGGTTCAAAGATTAAATGCTTCAAGAATAAAGGCGTATCGTATTGGTCAAGGCACAGTAGAAGAGGTTATTAACCAATTCAAGCAAGGCTTGTTAGAGGAGATTACTTTAGAAAGCGCCTGCAGCCAACATAGATGTCATTAAGCTTAAAAAGGTAATAATTGGCTGATTAAAGCGGTGGCAGAAAGCGGTTATAATTAATCCATAATTAGGGACAGACACTATTTTTAATACTATGAGCAGAGGGACAGTTCTATTGTAAATAATTTATAGTATTATGACAGAATAGAAACGGTTTTGAATTTAAGAAAAAGTTTGAGAGAAAGAGAAGGAGAAGTTTCTCTTTATCCAGAAGATAGGTCGGTAGATAAAATTAAACAATCCATATATAAGTTTTTTGAAATTGAATTTAAGATGAAGCGAGGCGAAGGAGAAGATGAGGCAATTAGGG
>JAMWCP010000012.1 GCA_023819665.1 Candidatus Omnitrophota bacterium | reverse complement strand
ATACAAATCATATCTTAAATATTTTTTTATTTTTTCTATAATCCCATCAATTAAAGCGCTAAAACCATAAATTAATCCACTCAGGATACTGTTTTCTGTATTTCTGCCTATAAATTCTTTAGGTCTTTTTAAACTAAGCTGAGGTAGTAAGGCCGTATTTTTAGCTAACGTATTTAAAGATACTTTTAAACCAGGCAAAATCATTCCTCCTAAATAACATCTATCTTTTGAAACAATATCAAAGGTAAGAGCGGTTCCTATATCAATTATAATACACGGAGCGCCATAAAGCATCATTCCTGCATAAGCATTAATTAATCTATCCTGACCTAATTTTTGAGGATAGCGATAAAGATTTTTAATAGGAACGTTCAAATCTTTACCGACAATAAGTGGTTTATTAATAATACAACTCAGATCTTTTAATAAAATCGATGTAATATTAGGAACTACGCTACAGATAATACTACTCTCAATATTGACTTTTCTTAACTTCTCTTTCAGTTTCTTAAAATTGTAATCTCGCACCGTAATATCAATTCTTCTAAGCAATCTATTATTATGGAATAAACCGAAATTAATATTGGTATTTCCAATATCAATGGCTAAGAACATTCCTTAACTCCTTAATTTTATCTCTAATTTTGGCTGCTTTTTCAAAATACAGATTTCTAGCAGCCATCTCCATTTCATGCTCTAGTTCTGAAATATACTTTCTTAATTCATATTCATTCCTTTTTAGTCCAGTTAATTCTTTAGTAAAATCTTCTGCCTTTTCTAGATCTTCTATGCCTTTCTTTATCGCTTTTTGGATAGAACGCGGACTTATTTTATGTATACGATTGAACTCTAACTGTATCCGACGTCTACGTTCACTTTCCTCAACTGCTTCTTTTATAGATTTCGTGATATTATCCGCGTAGAGTATAACTGTTCCATTTACATTTCGTGCAGCTCTTCCTGCGGTTTGAATCAACGATTTGGTGGAACGCAGAAAACCCTCTTTGTCTGCATCAAGAATAGCTACTAATGATACCTCAGGAAGATCAAGTCCCTCTCTTAAAAGATTTATACCCACTAAACAATCAAACTCTTTTTTTCTTAATTCTCTTAGTATCTTTGCTCGTTCGATTGTATCTATCTCTGAATGTATGTATTTTACTCTAATGCCTTTCTCTTGAAGATACAAAGTTAGATCTTCTGCCATACGTTTGGTTAATGTAGTTATTAGTACCCGTTCATTGTGTTTAGCTCTTATCCGAATTTGTCCTATTAGATCTTCGAGCTGGCTGGATGTACTCTTTACAATTATTTTAGGGTCAATTAATCCGGTAGGCCGAATAATCTGTTCAATAATCTTTCCTTTAGATTTCTCTATTTCATATTCATCGGGGGTAGCAGAAACAAAAATTACCTGTTTTATTAAAGATTCAAACTCTTCAAATTTTAAAGGCCGATTATCTAAACAAGAAGGTAATCTAAATCCATACTCTACTAATACTTCTTTACGTGAGCGATCTCCTTCATACATACCCTTTAATTGAGGAATGGTTACATGAGATTCATCAATTATGGTTAAAAAATTTTCTGGGAAATAATCAATCAGACAATACGGTCTTGAACCCGGCGGTCTTCCAGAAAGGTGTCTAGAATAGTTTTCAATTCCATGACAGTAACCAATTTCTTTTAACATCTCCATATCATAACGTGTACGCGCCAAAAGTCTTTGTGCTTCTAATAACTTATTGTTTTTCTTAAAGAAATTTACTCGATCCTGAAGTTCCCACTCAATAGATTTAAGAGCCATTTCAATGCGATCGCGGGAAACAATAAAATGTTTTGCAGGATATATTATTGCTCTTTTCAACTCACATATTAAACTGCCGGATACAGGATCTATCTCGGAAATCCTTTCTACCTTATCTATGAAGAACTCTATACGTAATGCCTTCTCTGAATATGTAGGGAATATCTCTAAAATATCTCCTCTTAACCTAATTTTCCCTCGAGTAAACTCATAGTCATTGCGTTCGTACTGAATGTCTATAAGACGTCTTAAGAGTGTATCAGGTAAAATAATTTGATCTTTCTCTATTGTCACCAATAAAGCATGATAATCTTCCGGCGAACCTAAATTATAAATACATGATACAGAAGCAACAATTAAAGTATCCGATCTAGACATTAAAGAATTAGTTGCTGAAAGTCTCAATCTATCTAATCGTTCATTAATAGAAGCATCTTTTTCTATGTATGTATCTGTAGCAGGAATATATGCCTCAGGTTGATAGTAATCATAATAACTCACAAAATATTCGACTGCATTATAAGGAAAGAATTCTTTAAATTCAGAATATAGTTGAGCTGCTAAAGTTTTATTGTGCGAAATTACCAAAGTAGGAAGGTTTACATTAGCAATTACATTTGCCAAAGTAAAAGTTTTTCCTGAGCCCGTAACGCCTAAGAGTGTCTGGTATTTGTTTCCAGAAACTATAGATTCTGTAAGTTTTTTTATTGCCTGAGGCTGATCTCCGCAAGGTTTAAATTTAGAAACAAGTTTAAATTTATACATTAATTTAGCGGATTATAAATTTTCCCCTTTAAGTGGCCAAAAGGAATACGTAGAAAAAATACCAGAGGAACCCTACTTGTATTGTTAAAGAAATATACATTTATCCGTGGGGTTCCCAATATAATCTGAGTTAAATCTGTTTCAATTTTGATTTTAAATACTTCAAAGTTTCCCTGTCTATAGATCTCCATATTTTCTATTGAATCTACTTTTATGTTTATCTGCCATGATTGATTTCCGTAAAATATTTTTAGATTGTAATCATTCTTGGTTTCTATATCCATCATACGAAAATAATATATACTGGATAAAAGATCCTGCATTTTTTCTTCAAGATTTACTATATTTATTAAACCATTAGATACAATAAACGCTTTTCTTTCTATCCAGTCAAAATCAATCTGTATCTCTGTAAGTTTTCCTTTTAATTTTCTTTGTTTCCTAAATCGATAAGGAAGAAAGGTTTGTGTATCAATATAGGTATCTAAATTGTATTCTACATCATAGATTTTTTTAAAGAAACGATTGGTATATGCTTGAGCAATAAGATGATAAACAGAATTTCCTTTAAAATTTATCTTTTCTCTAACATTTAGGTTGATCCAGCCAATAGGAAAACCAAATAATTCTAACCGATATATAAGAGATTCTCCTATTTTGAGTTCTTTTTTAGAAGGGTTGATTATTGTATTTGGAAAAACCGATCTGTGACTATCACTGAAAAAATTAAAAATATTCATTATTAAAATTAATAAGATAATAGTTTTTTTATTCATATTATTTCTAGAGAAAAATCCACTGATTTTGCAGAATGAGTAATTGCACCTATAGAGATCATATCTACACCTGTTTTGGCAATAGATTTTATATTTTTTAAATTTACATTACCAGAAACTTCAATTTTTATCCCACGAGATTTTATCTTCATTATTCTCTTAATCTCTTTTAAGGATAAATTATCTAACATAATTATATCTGGTTTTAATTCCTGCGCCGCTCTAAATTCTTTGATACTTTTTGTCTCTATTTCAAAAAGGATATTTCTAGTGATCTTTTTTTTTAATTTTTTTAAGATATTTTTTACTCCTTCTATACCTCCTAATAGCTTAATATGATTATCTTTTACTAAAAACATCTCATCTAATCTGAATCTATGATTACAACCCCCACCTATCCTGACGGCGTATTTCTCTAATACCCTCAAATTTGGATGGGTCTTACGAGTATCCAATATTTTAACCTTATACGGTTTTATTTTCTCTTTGAATCTATAAGTAAAGGTAGCGATTCCAGAAAGGAGACTTAAAAAGTTAAGTGCGGTTCTTTCTGCAGTTAAGATACTTTTTGCCCTACCTTCAAGTAATGCCACCACCCTATCTTTCTTTATTAGAGCTCCTTCTTTTACTTTTGATTCAAACAAGATGTTTTTATCCATCGACTTAAAAACTCTCTCTGCTATTGGTAGACCACATATAATTACATTATCTTGATTACAGATAAGTATTGCTCTGGCATGTTTATCTTCAGGAATGAGGTGAGCGGTAGTAATATCTACTTTCCCAATATCCTCTTTTAAAGCTTGCTGAATTATCCTATCTATCTCTTTAAATTCTTTAAATATTCTCAATTCCATTTAATATTTCCTTTAAAGTATGCATTCTATCTTGTAATTGTTTTAATGTTTCTCTTTCTTTTTCTACTATCGCGGAGGGTGCTTTTTTAATAAAATTATTATTTTTTAATAAGGCTATTTTTCTTTTTATTTCTAAGATGAGCGCATCTCTTTCTTTGTTTATCCTCTTTTTTTCTTTTTCGACATCAATCAATCCTTTTAGCCGCATAAATATATTTATATCTTTAACTATAATTCCTATTTTCTCTCTGTATGATGGGATTTCTTTTAAAACTTCAAATCTATCTATTCCTGCTAGATGCAAAAGTTCGCCCAAAAAAGAAATTATAAGCTGACTTTTTCTATTATCTTTGATATATAAACTTATATTCAGTTTTAAATCTTTATTTAAACTAAATTCTTTTCTTAAATTACGAATAGCAGTAATTATCTCAAAAATAGTCTCTACATCGTCTTCAAGTTTTTTATCGATAATTTGTTCCTGTATATGTGGCCAAGATTCAATCATTATAGAATTCGATCTATGAGGCAATCGCTGCCATATTTCTTCGGTAATAAAAGGCATTATAGGATGAAGGCATCTTAAAAATTTTTCTAATACTTTGTACATTACTAATTGATTCTGCGGTTCTTTTATATTTGGTTTAATTATTTCTAAATACCAATCACAGAATTGGTGCCAGAAAAAATGATAAAGCAAATTTGCATATTCATTAAAATTATAACTCCTAATAGCTTTTTCTATCTTTTTTAAGGTTGAATAGAAGGTGCTTAAAATCCATCTATTTACTATGCTTAACTTTTCTTCTTTAAAGAAAATGCAAAGGTCAAAATTTATATTTTCTTTATCTAAATTCATCAGTATCAGACGTGCAGCATTCCAGATTTTATTACAGAAGTTTCTACCGGTTTTAAATTTATCTTCTGATAGGAATACATCTTGTCCTGTAGCAGTGATCATAATAAGAGAAAATCTAAGCGCATCTGCTCCAATATATTCAATTATTTCTAAAGGATCAATGATATTCCCCAAAGACTTGGACATCTTCCTACCTTCAATATCACGTACTGTTCCGTGAATATAGACATCGTGGAATGGTATATCTTGCATAAATTCTAAACCTGCCATGATCATTCTTGCTACCCAAAAAAAGATAATCTCTGGAGCAGTAACTAAAACAGATGTGGGATAAAAATATTTAAGATCTTCGGATTCCTTTGGCCAATAGAATGTAGCGAATGGCCAAAGCCAGGAAGAAAACCACGTATCTAGTACATCCTCATCTTGATAGATATCTGTTGAACCACATAAAGGACACTTTTCTGGTTTTTCTCTTGAGATAATTAATCCGGCTTGTTCTTTGAGGTTTATTGGAGATTCGGAGTTTGAGATCTGTAATTTATCTATCTGTTGGCAGTTTCTACAATAATATACAGGGATACGATGTCCCCACCATATTTGCCTTGATATACACCAGTCTTGAATATTCTCCATCCAATTAAGATATACCTTTGTCCATCTTTTGGGATAAAATTTGATTTTACCTCTTTTTACCACCTCAATTGCAGGTTTTGCTAAAGGTTTCATCTTTACAAACCACTGTCGGGACAAATATGGCTCAATAAGTGTATGACAGCGGTAGCAGTGTCCGGCAGATATTTTATATGGAACAATCTTTTCTAAAAGTTCGCTTGATTTTAAATCCTCTATTATTTTCTTACGTGCAGCAAATCTATCCAGACCCTTATAAATTGAAGCATTTTCATTTAAAGTTCCATCAGGATTCATAATATTGATAAAATCAAGTTTATATTTTTTACCTAGTAGATAATCATTGGGATCGTGTGCAGGTGTTACTTTAACTGCGCCTGTACCAAATTTTCTATCTACCATTTCATCAGCAATAATTTTTATTTCCCGATTAATCAGGGGTAGAATTAGACTTTTGCCAATAAATTTTTTATAACGTCTATCTTTTGGATGTACCGCTACCGCCGTATCTCCTAGCATTGTTTCTGGCCTAGTTGTTGCTACTACAATATAGTTTTGTGACTTATAATTTGTAATTTGTAATTTGGAGGCTAAAGGGTATTTTATATAATAAAGATGACCCTCTATTTCCTGATGGGGGGCTTCTTCGTCGGAGAGAGCAGTTTGACAACGAGGGCACCAATTAATAATATAATCTCCTTGATATATAAGTTCTTTTTCATATAACCTGATAAATACCTCATTTACTACATCTGAATAGGCATCATCCATAGTAAAGCGCAATCTTTTCCAGTCGCAAGATGCTCCTAATTTCTTTAACTGCTGGATTATGGTTGAACCGTATTTTTCTTTCCACTGCCAAACCTTCTCTATAAATTTTTCTCTTCCTAGTTCTTGTCTTGTTAAACCATCTTTAGCAATCTGTTTTTCTACTACATTCTGAGTAGCAATTCCTGCGTGGTCTGTTCCCGGTAGCCAAAGTGTCTCATATCCCTTCATTCTATGGTATCTAATTAATATATCCTGAATAGTATTGTTAAGCGCATGTCCCATATGCAGGATTCCTGTAACATTTGGCGGAGGTATAACTATACAGAATGGCTCTTTAGAGGGATTTGGTGTTGCAGAGAATAAGCCGTTTTCCTCCCAGAACTTATACCATTTATCTTCTGTATTTTTGGGGTTATAACAGGAGGGAATTTCATTCATTTAAATCTTTACTCTACTTTCTTTAAATTTTTTTTCATATTAAACAAATATCAATCTGTTTTGTCTTTCCAAAGTTTATATTCAATACTATCTACTAAAGCCTGCCAACTTGCTTCAATAATATTTTCCGATACACCAACTGTATTCCAAATATCTTTGTCATCCTGGGATTGAATTAAAACTCTTACTTTTGCTGCGGTCCCTGCTTTCTCATCGAGCACACGCACTTTAAAGTCGGAAAGATGCATGCGGGAAAGTGCAGGATAAAATTCAATTAATGCTTTTCTTAAGGCGTTGTCCAGAGCATTTACCGGCCCATCTCCTTCTGCAGCCATGTATTGCTCTTTTCCTTTTACTTTAAGTCTTATGGTTGCCTCAGCAAAAACTCTTTCATCTGCTCTTTTTTCTACAATTACACGGAAACCCTCTAATTCAAAAAATTTTTTAATTCTTTTTAATTCTTTATTAAGGAGTAATTTAAAAGAAGCATCAGCTGCCTCAAACTGATACCCTTTGTGTTCTAATTCTTGAAGGAGTTTAAAGATACGTCTTGTTTGAGGGGATCTTTTATCTAACTCCAACTCTATTTCTTTTGCCATAGTAACAATTGAGCTTTTTCCTGAGAGTTCAGAGATTAAGAATCTACGATGATTTCCTACTAATGAAGGATCAATATGTTCGTAGGTTTGGGGATGCTTTAACATTGCGTCAATATGTACACCTGCTTTATGGGCAAAAGCAGATCTTCCTACAAAAGGTTGGTTATCTTGAGGTTTTATATTAGAAATTTCGCTTATATAATGAGAAGTAGCAGTAAGATTTTTTAAAGCCGCATCCGATATACAGTTAATTCCCATTTTTAATTTTAGTATTCCTATAATTGTACAGAGATCAGCATTTCCGCATCTTTCTCCTAAATTGTTAAATGTTCCCTGGATGTGAGTACAGCCTGCTTTCAAAGCTACCAGAGAATTAGCTACTGCTAAGCCTAGATCATTGTGGGTATGAATTCCCAAAATAACTCTTATTTTATCTTTTATATTTTTTATAGTCTCAAAAATATCATCGGGAAGGCTCCCGCCGTTAGTATCACAAAGAACAATTGTATCCACACCTGCATCTTGTGCAATTAATATAGTTTTTAAAGCATACTCTGGATTTGCTTTGTAACCATCAAAGAAATGTTCTGCATCATAGATTACTTTTCTATTTTTTGTTTTTAAATAACGAACAGTATCCTGAATGAGTTTAAGATTATCTTCCAAAGAACTCTTAAGTACTTCACGAACATGAAGATCCCAGCTTTTACCGAAAATAGTAATGGTCTTCGTCTCTGCTTCTAAGACTTTTCTGATGTTTATATCATAAAATATCTTTTTCTTAGGGTGGCGAGTAGAACAAAAACTTACAACTTCACTATTTTTTAATTTTATTTTTTTAATCTTCTCAAAAAATTCTGAATCTTTAGGATTTGCTCCCGGCCAACCGCCTTCAATATATTGAATTCCTAATTCATCCATTTTTTTAGCAATATTTATCTTATCATTTACCGAATAAGAAATTCCTTCTGTTTGCGCGCCATCTCTTAGAGTAGTATCATAAAGTTCTATTTTCATTTTTTACCTCCTAAACCAAACTTATCATGAATTGCTCTTGCCGCCGCAACTATATACTTCTTCTTTATAATACACGAGATACTTATATCTGAAGTAGAAATCATTTCAATATTTATATTTTTATCTGCTAATGCTTCAAACATCTTAGCCGCCACACCTGGATGTGAACGCATACCCACACCTACAATGGAGACCCGTGCAATATTTGATTCTGCAAAAACTTCTCCTGCACCTATTTTTTTGCTGATTTCATTAGTAATCCTTAATGCTTTATTCAAATTATCTTTCTGTACAGTAAAAGAGATATCAGTAATACGATTGCGTGAAGTATTCTGAACAATCATATCCACATTTATCCCACCCTGAGAAATCGAACTGAATATTTTAGCTGCTAGTCCTGGTTTATCTGGGACATCGCATATCGTAATCTTCGCTTCATTTTTAGTTAAAGTCACTGCTCTGACCACCACATCTTCCATCTTTTTTTTACCTCCCTTGTATATTATTGTTCCCCTTTTTTTAGAAAATGACGACCGTGTATGGATAATTACATTGAATTTTTTGGCTACCTCAACCGAACGTGCCTGCATAATCTGTGCTCCTAAAGAAGCCATTTCCAACATCTCATCATAACTTATACAATCTATTTTTTTAGCATTAGGTACAATTCGAGGATCAGCTGTATAGATACCTTCTACATCTGAATAGATTTCACAGAAATCGGCTTTCAATACTTTTGCAAGAGCAACCGCAGTTAAATCGGAGCCGCCTCGACCTAGAGTAGTAATGTCTTCTTCCTTAGTTATTCCTTGAAAGCCAGCAACAATCACTATTTTGTCTTTATTTAACTCTTCTTTGATCCGTCTTGCATTTATCTTTATAATCCTTGCTTTAGTGTGAGTACGGTCAGTAATTATACCTCCTTGTTGACCTGTAAAAGAAATTGCTTCAAAGCCTAATCTGTGAATAGCCATAGCCAAAAGAGCAATTGAAACCTGTTCTCCTGTGGCCAAAAGCATATC
The DNA here is from genome assembly GCA_023819665.1 of Candidatus Omnitrophota bacterium. Lineage (GTDB taxonomy): Bacteria > Omnitrophota > Gorgyraeia > Gygaellales > JAMWCP01 > JAMWCP01. The sequence continues at coordinate 17,301 of JAMWCP010000012.1, read as the reverse complement.
CATTTCTCTTTCGGGGGGTTCTTTGTTTATACTGTAAGCGAGTTTTATAAGTTCATCAGTGGTATCTCCTAATGCCGATACCACCACTACTACTTTATACCCCTTCTTCTTATATTCAATAATTCTTTTGGCCACATTTATAATTCTCTGTTCATTTGCTACCGATGAACCACCATATTTCTGGACAATCAGTTTTTTCATGCTCTATTTTTTATAATTTTTATAAGACTATTTATTATTTCCCAAAACATAAAACTACCTAAAAAAATTAAAATCAAAGAGATAAAAATAAGTAGATATTCCCTATTTAAAAGGTAACTTATCAACTGAAATATTAATGCTCCCATGGTAGTAAAGAACATAAAGAGACCGATTGGTAGAGTAAAAAAGATATTCTTTCTCTTTTTGATTAACCAAACACTAATTACAAAGAGAACCAAACTAGCAACTAATTGGTTTGAGGCTCCAAATGTCAACCAAATCTTTAACCATTTTCCACTGAAAGCAAGAAGTGCACTTAGAATTAAAACTATTCCTGTGGAGATAAATCGATTTTTAATATTAAATAACTCTTCGGCTATATACCGGCATATACGCGTAGCTGTATCTAGGGTAGTCAAAATGAAAGCATTTAAAACTGTAATCGCTAAAAATCCACCTTTCCCTTTAAGGATATTAAAGGTAATACGATTGTAACCTTGACTGAATATTTCAACAGGACCCCTTTCTTTTAAATAAAGACCCAAAGAGTCTTTGTTGAAATTTAGACTAGATACCACCACTACTACTAATGCTGCTAATAGTCCCTCCATAAGCATGGCGCCATAACCGATTCTACAGGAATATTTTTCGGTGGACAGTTGCTTAGAAGTGGTACCGCTAGCAATTAAAGCATGAAAGCCAGAAATTGCTCCGCATGCAACAGTAACAAAAAGCATTGGCCAGAGCCATCCACTCGCCGTATTCCATTTTATATAAAAAGGTATCTTTATAACGGGATGGGAGATTAGCACCCCTATTAAAGCGAAACCCATTCCTGCAAGAAGTAAAAAACTAGAAAGATAATCTCTCGGTTGAAGTAGTATATTCACCGGTAAAACAGAGGCAAAATATGAATATATAAAAAGCACAATTAACCATATATATAAACTACTTTTTCCTAAATACATCGCAAGAAGGTCGCCCCTCTGTACTAAAAAATACAAGGAGATTAAGCCTAACACAGTAACCAATATTGAGTTTATTTTTAAATTATATAAAAGAAAACCTACTAATATCGCGACAGGAATTAATCCTAAAGAAGGCGAAATGACTCGCGGATCTTTTACAAAAGTATCTGCACATAAATAAGCAAAGACTGCTATTACTAAAATCAATGCTAAGAAAACAAATAGAGAGAAAATTATTTTTGCTTTGCGAGATACCACCTCTTTAGATATGTCTGGTATAGAGTTACCCCTTTCTCTGATTGACACAATTAAAGAACCAAAATCATGTACTCCTCCCATAAAAACACTGCCTAAAATAATCCAGAGTAATGCCGGTAGCCATCCCCATAGGAGACAAGCAATTACTGGACCAACTATCGGTCCTGCTCCTGCAATAGAAGAAAAATGATGTCCAAATAAAATCAACCAATTTTTGGCAGGAATATAGTCTATACCATCATATTTAAAGATAGCAGGTGTGGGATTTTTATGATCTATTTGCCACAATCTCACTAATTTTTGGGCATAGAAAAAATATCCTCCACCAAAGATAATCAAACTAATAATTATCAGTAATAAAGAATTAATCATTAAATTCTCCTTTTATAAATGCTTCCATCAATTTGTAACCACTTTCAAAATAAATGTTACTTTTTTGAGCCTCCTTTTCGTTATAACCAGAAAACCCTTTTCCTTCTATATCCTTACCATAAGCTACAAAGAATACATCATCATGAGTATGTGTCTTTAATGAGATAGGTGTGGCATGATCGGGTAAGACCATGATTTTGAAATTTTTTTTACGTCTGAATGCTTTAAGAATAGTTCCTACCACTAACTGGTCAAAATTTTCAATAGCACGTATCTTTTCTCTTAAATTGCCATTGTGTCCAGCTTCGTCCGGTGCTTCGGCATGCAGAAAGACAAAATCCTTCTGTTTTAAAACATTTATTGCTGCTTCAGCCTTCCCTCTGTAATCGGTATCATAATAACCTGTTGCGCCTGCCAAATTTATTACCTCTAACCCTAAAATCTTTCCTAGTCCTTTAATTAGATCAACTGCAGAGATAACACTACCATTTAAATTGAATTTCTCTGAAAATAAAGGTATAGAGGGCTTCTTGCCTTGTCCCCATAACCAGATCATATTAGCCGGATTTTCTTTCAGATCAACCCTAACCATATTTATATCGTGCGTCTCTAATATACTACGTGATTTTTTCATTAATTCAATGATAAATTCTGCCCCTTCCCCTTTGGGAAAATTTTTAACTATATTCATTCCTATAATATCGTGAGGAGCTTTACAGACAAGATTTTCTACGTTTTTAATAAAAGAGGAACTTATTATCATAATATTACGATAACTTACACCTGCATAAAATTTTATCTTGTCAGAACCTAATTTTTTATTTAAAAAATCAATTAAGGCAGCGGATTCTTTACTGGTGATATGTCCTGCGCTATAATCTACCAGGATATCTTTACTGACGGTAATCAGATTACATCTAAAAGCTACATCTTCAGAAGATAGTTCAATTCCTATATTTGCTGCTTCTAATGGTCCTCTACCCGTATAATATTTAAGAGGATCGTATCCTAAAATAGAAATAATAGCCACATCTGAACCAGCAGACATCTTTGAAGGAATAGTCTTTACCCTCCCTATTATTCCATAACGAGCAAGAAAATCCATATTAGGTGTCCGTGCTACTTCTAAAGGAGTACGATTATCCAGTTCTTTCAAAGGATAATCTGCCATGCCATCAGCAACTAAAACAATGTATTTCATTTTATTTTTAAAATATTGATCAATTGTTTTGCTAAATCAACTCGACTAAAATAAGGACCTTTTACTTCTTCATCAACAATATAAGCTTTATAATCCTTATTACTTATGGTATTGGCTATTACCAGATTAAGTCCTATTCTTTTTAAAAGCGACTTTGCATTTTTTATAAGTAGAGATTCTGTAATATTTAATTCAAATTTAAATCCAATCAAAAATGACGAAGGTGCCAATTTTTTAATTAAATCTATAAGCTTCTCTGTAGGAACCAACTTTATCTTCCATTCTTTAAAATTAGACTTCACCTTGTAGGGGTACACTCTTTTTGGTTGATAATCCGATACTGCTGCAGAGTGAATTAAGATATTATATTTGTTATTTTTTAATTCAGAAATCAATAATTTTTTTAAATCTTTAAAAAACTTAAAGCGAATAACTTTAATTTTTTTATTTATTAGACAGCCAGATTCCACTGGCCCCAATAACAAAGTTACTTTTGCGCCAATGGCTTTCAATCTTTTTGCTAATAAAATACCCGTTTGGCCGGTAGCAATATTAGAAATTATTCTTATCTTATCTAAAGGGACCCATGTGGGTCCTGCTGTGATTAAAATTCGTTTATTCTTTAAATTCACTATCTATGTCTAAATATTTTAATAAATATTTTAATAACCAATTTCTTTCAAGATCATTTTTAGATTGGGTTTTATTACTTTTGGTTGTTTTATACTCTTAATAGCTCTATCCGGATCTTTTAAGCCATGGCCAGTTAAAATACAAACAATAGTGATTGGTAAAGAGCGACCAATAGATGGTATTCTTTTAAAATATCCACCGTTAACTAATTTCAGTAATCCTGCTATTGAGACAGCTGAGGCGGGTTCTACAAATATTCCTTCTTTATTCGCTAACAACTTATAGGCATTAAGTATATCTCTGTCGGAGACCATATCGATCAAACCCTCGGATTCGTCACGCGCCTGCTCTGCCTGCTTCCAACTTGCAGGGTTTCCAATTCGAATAGCAGTAGCAAGGGTATGTGGATTCTTTATGGGATATCCTTTCACAATTGGTGCTGCTCCTTCAGCTTGAAAACCTAACATCCTAGGTAATTTTTTAATTTTTTCTAACGCCTTATATTCTTTATATCCTTTCCAATAAGCAGTAATATTGCCCGCATTTCCCACAGGCATAATGTGAAAATCGGGGGCTTCTTTCAAATCATCACAGATTTCAAAACTAGCGGTCTTTTGGCCTTCGATGCGATAAGGATTCAAAGAGTTTACCAGAGCAATAGGATATTTCTTAGTAATCTCTCTTACTATACCTAAGGCATCATCGAAATTTCCTTTTATGGCTAAAACAACTGCGCCGTGAATAAGTGTCTGACTTAGCTTTCCTAAAGCAATAGCTTTTTCGGGAATAAGAACAATACATTTAAGACCCGCACGGGCCGCATATGCGCTGGCTGAAGCAGAGGTGTTTCCGGTAGAAGCACAGATTACACTGCTTGCCCCTTCCTCTTTTGCTTTAGATACCGCTACAGTCATTCCTCTATCTTTAAAAGATCCTGTAGGATTAAGACCTTCGTATTTTAAATAAACTTTAAAATTCTTTCCTAAGTAATTGCTCAGATATGCCGAATAAATCAAAGGTGTATTACCTTCTTTTAAGCTAATTATAGGTGTTTTTTCTGTTACCGGTAAATATTTTCTATATCTTTCAATTATTCCATTATAATTATGATCTCTGATCATAATTCTTCTATTCTTATTGCTACAGGCTTATCTTTGATTACATTAAGTTGACCAACTCTAAAAAGAGCTTCTTTTAAATTTTTCTCCTTTGCTTCATGGGTAATCATCACTATAGGAACAATCTTTTGCTTCTTTCTTTCCTTTTGAGTTACCGAAGCAATGCTTATTTGGTATTTTCCTAAAATCCCAGCGATTTTTGCCAAAACACCGGGTTTGTCAATAGCCAGAAAGCGAATATAGTATCTACTTTCAATATCTTCTATATTTTTTAATCTACCGACCATCCTGTCTTCTATAATTTCCATAACCGGACTGAAGATGCCTGCTTTTATATGTCGAGTTAAATCCACCAAATCCGCTACCACTGCCGAAGCGGCGGACATCTGTCCAGCACCAGGACCATAGAAGAGTAAATCATCCACAAGATCAGCTGAAATATAAATAGCGTTAAATATTCCTCTTACAGAAGATAAAAGATGATTATATGGTATCAAGGTAGGATGAATTCTCATTTCTAATTCATTTTTTATCTTTTTAGCTATGGCAAGCAATTTTATATTAAATCCCATATCCTTAGCATAAATAATATCCGCAGAAGAAATACGTGAGATTCCTTCCACATAGATATCATTAATATCAAATAATTTCCCATAACAGAGATAGGCGAGTATAATCAACTTATGGGCAGAATCAATTCCTTCAATATCTAATCGAGGATCGGCTTCTGCATAGCCTTGTTTTTTTGCTTCTTTTAATGCTTCTCTAAAACTAAAGTTATCTTCGGACATACGGGTTAAGATAAAATTAGATGTTCCATTTAAGATTCCATGTATATTCAAGAATCGATTCGCTATTAAACCTTCTCTTATTGATTTTATGATAGGGATCCCCGCCCCTACTGATGCTTCGAAATAAACACAACGCTGATGTTTCTTGGCGGTAGCAAAGATTTCTTTCCCCTCTTGGGCAAGAAGAGCTTTGTTCGCAGTAACAATATGTTTTCCGTTTTTCAGCGCTTCCATAATATACTCCTTAGCAGGATTAATTCCTCCTATCAGTTCAATCAAAATATCTATTTGAGGATCAGTGATAACTTCATATGGATCAGTAGTTAGCATATCTTTGTCTATTTTAACTATTCTTTTTAATTCAATATTCTTATCACAAATTTTTTTCAAAACTATTTTAGTCCCTATCTTATCCTGAAGAAGGGTTTGTTTCTCTTTCAATATTTTTACTACACCACTACCAACAGTGCCAAATCCCAATAAACCAACATTTATACCCTTCATTTTTTTTGCCTTTCTTTTATATATAAATCAAGTGTCTCTTTAAATAACTCTTCATCTTTTTTGTTCTGAGCTATTAACTCAACCCTTGTTTCATAAATCATATTTCGCACTATACTACGGCATTCAATCACTTTCCCAATAAAAGAAACAGGTTGTGTACTCGAAGGAAGTCTTATCTTCAAAGAGAGCTTTGTTCCGGGAGCAAATTCTCTATTAGTATTTAAAAGTACACCTCCGAGGCTTATGTTTTTGGCTTGAGTAACATCTATCAATTTGTCCTCTTCAAGAGGTTTGTATGAGATAAAAAAACGTGCATCCAAACGTGGATACTTTCTCCTTTCCCTCCCTTCATAAACCATCTTTCCCTCCTTTTATTCTATATAAGGTCAAAATATTAGGTCCCTAAAATTCTTTTTGTCGGGGGAGTGGGATTTGAACCCACGACCTCTTGAACCCCATTCAAGCGCGCTAATCCAAACTGCGCCATCCCCCGCTGTTAGATAAAAAATTATAGCAGATTTTTTAAAATATGTATAGAGTTTTTATATATTCGTTAATTCATTTAACTCGTTATTTTCGCTGCGTTTGTTATTCTTCTTGGTAAGATAGACTTAGGGTACAGTAGTAGCGTAATAAAAAATGGTCAACTCACTTTTTGCAATATTTGCGAAAAATAAATGAGAATTGATTAACCGGCTGATAATAATTTCATTTTTCTTTTTAATAATTTATCTAAAGTTATATCTATTCTGTTTCAAAGGAAATAATTACATTAAAAGTAAGCTGTGGATAATCTAATTCTTTTGGGAAAGCAGGAAACGGACTGGCATCTTTCACGCTTTTTAAAGCTACCTCCTTTAGATAGGAAGTGGCACTTGTCTTTTCATTAATCACCTGAGTGTCTGCTAGTTTGCCGTCAGCCATAATCATAAAGGTAAGGTATACCTGGCCGGTATCATAACGACTATAGTTCTGATAGGCGCATTTTCTTATCTTTTCACGCACGGTCTGATAATAACCTATATAAACAGGATTGTTTATCTTTTCTAATTCTAGCGGTTTTAGCTGGACAATTTTCTTTACAGAGATAATATCGGGTTTTGGTATATTGGGTTTAGGGAAAGCTCCTTTCAATTTATCTTGAAATATCTCATCTTTTTTTATAAAAGGTGGAGGGGCAACTTTTTTAATTTGGGAAGATTGAGCGGTTTTTAAATTGATCTCATGTTTTATCTCTTCTAATTTTGCATACTGTACAGGTTTTATGTGAAGATAGTTTATCTCTATCTTTTGGTTTTTAGGTTTATGCTGATTAAGTTTTAATAGGGGAGGATTTAAAAAAAATGCAGTGTGGATTATAGTAGAGATAATTAAAGCATATTTAAAGGTTCTACTTGAATTCACAGTATTAGAAATGGTTTTTATTTCTTTAAGGTTAAATTATATCAGAAGTATAAAATTTATCAATCTTTTTAAAAATTTCTTTAAGAGCGTTTTTTAGTTTTTAATAGCTTGTGTTTTTATTTTAATATCCTTTTCTTATTATTTGATAACTTTACAAAGATATATTTTTTGGTATAATAAAAAAAGATTATGTACTGTGACTTTTATGGATTAAAAGAAGTTCCCTTTAATGTAACTGCTGATCCCCATTATCTTTTTTTTAGTCGTAAACACCGAGAAGCATTTTCACATCTCGTTTATGGTGTAGAACAAAAAAAAGGAATTATTGTGCTTACCGGAGAAATTGGAACCGGCAAGACTACTCTGTGTAGAGCTTTCCTTAATCAGATATCCAAGAAGGTAAAAAGTGCTTTTATTATCAATCCTTCCTTTTCAGGGAGAGAATTGTTAAGGGCGATTTTAGAGGATTTTGGTATAAGATCACTGAATAAAAATAAGTTTTCGTTATTATCTAATTTAAATAAGTTTTTATTAAGACAAAAAGAAGTAGATAATAATGCAGTTCTAATTATTGATGAAGCACAAAATCTAAAGACTTCTGAACTTGAACAGATCCGTCTTTTGTCCAACTTAGAAACAGAAAAGGAGAAGCTTTTACAGATAATTCTGGTAGGTCAACCTGAACTCAATCGACGTATTCAACTTTATAATCTAAGACAGCTTAGGCAACGGATAATGGTAAACTATCATATTTTACCTTTAGATGAGGATGAGGTATCTAAATATATTTATCATCGCTTAACTATTGCTGGTTCTGATGGAAGAATAAAGTTTAGTTTATCTGCATTAAAGAAGATCTATGAATTTTCTTCTGGTATCCCACGTCTTATAAATTTTATCTGTGATCGAGCTCTTCTTTTAGGATTTATTCGTGAAAAAAGAGAAATAGATGAAGAAATACTTAATATTTGCATAAAAGATTTTGATCAATATAAATGAGTATAATATACGATGCTTTAAAAAAGGCTGAAAAGAACAAAACATCTTCGGTTATTAATAATAAAAAGAGCAATAAACTACCTCATTATCTGATTTATCTATTGATGGTGATAATAGCTTTTTTTGTAGGGTCTTTTGTGTTTAATTTATTAAATCAATTATTACTAAAAAGAAAAGATAATTCCGATTTAATTAAGAAAGAAGCTATAATGGTAAACCCCGAGAAAGAAATTCCTTCTGTTATGCAGGAAATGAATATTATTAGACCGTCTTTGGATAATTTGGATAATAAAGATATACCTTTTGATATACCGAAATTAAATGGCATATTTTATGATTCCGTTGATCCTTATGTACTTATTGATAATCGTATATTTAAACGCGGTGATTGTTTTAAAAATTATTGTATAAAAAATATCTTTTCGGATAGAATTGAGATGGTTATTAAAAGTAACAATACAGTCATAGAGATAAAGATGGGGCATTAATAATATCTTATTATTGTTTTCTTAATAAGTGAAAGAGGGATATTCTCTTTAATTATGGGTCTACCAATATCTTTTATTAAAACAAATCTATTTTTTGTAGTCTTAAATTTTTTATCGTAATAGTATGCTTGGATTATTTGATCAAGAGATACTCTTTTATTTATTTTTATAGGCATTTTTACTTTTCCCAATAGTTTTTTTATTCTTATAAATGAATTTTTAGACGTAATACCTAAATTCACTCCTATTTCTAGAGCTACTAACATTCCTATAGCAATAGCCTCGCCATGAGTATAGATTTTATACTGTGAGGCTGCCTCCAGCGCATGACCAATAGTGTGTCCGAAATTTAGAACGGTCCTGTATGATTTTTTCTCTTTTTCATCGAGCTCTACAATTTTTGCTTTTATTTTAGCACAGTAATATATTAGTTTCTCCAAAACCATTTCATCTTTGGCATAAATTTTATCCAGATGATTTTCAATATAAGTTAAAATAAAATCATTTTTAATTACCCCGTATTTTATTGCTTCTGCTATACCAGAACGTATCTGTCTTACATCCAAAGTCTTAAGCAAAGAGGTATCGTTTAATACAAGATAAGGTTGATAGAAAGTACCTATAAGATTCTTTGCTTCTTTAAGATTAACCGCTGTTTTTCCGCCAATACCTGAATCAATCTGACCCAATAATGTAGTAGGGATCTGTATAAAAGGGACTCCTCTTTTATAAATAGAGGCAACAAAGCCCGCGAGGTCACCTATTACACCTCCCCCGAAAGCGATAATGAATATGTCGTCTGTCCGACATCTTTTTAGTATATCTTTTATAATTTCTAGACATGTGTATATAGATTTTGCTTTTTCGCTATTTTGTACAAATTTAAATGTAGATTTTATTTTTCTTATATCTAAGGATCTCTTTAAAATCCAACCATAATCTCTGTTTATTAAAGAGTTTGTAATCACATAAGCGTGTTTGCCTATTTTTAACTCACCGATAAAGGTTCCTGCTTGTCTAATGAGGTTATTATTAATAATTATAGCGTATTTATTTTCTTTTAATCTCACACTTATTTTTTTCATAATTTAATTAAAATATTAAGATAATCCAAATATATTTATCATTATATTTACTATTGGGAAGATGATTAAATCATACAAACCCAATATAATCGCTATCATTAAAATTATAATACCATAAGGTTCTATAGAGTTATAAATTTTTAATAATTTCGGAGGTAATATTCCCATTATTATTCTCGAGCCATCTAATGGAGGTAAAGGAATAAGGTTAAATATCCCTAATATCAAACTTATTACAGCTAAATGACTCAAGATAATATTCATAAGATTATTAGGGGTAATAAATTTCAAAATTAAGCCTATAATATACGCCGTTAATATATTAGCAGAGGGGCCAGCTAAACCTATTAGTATAATGTCTCGTTTTGGTTTTTTTAAAAGCCAATAATTTATAGGGACGGGCTTTGCCGCTCCAAAAACAAATCTGCCGCCACTAGTAATAAACAAAAATAGAGGCATAACAATGGTTCCTATAAGGTCAATATGGACTAACGGGTTTAAAGAGAGTCTTCCCATAATTTTTGCAGTATTGTCACCACATCTAAAAGCAATCCACGCATGCGCAAATTCATGTATGGTCATTGCAATTAGAAGAATTCCAAATAATAATAGAAAACCTAAAATAGTCAATTTTTCTTCCCACTTAACATCTATTTAGTAGGATTAATTTGTGATGAGGGCTCTGTTTTTGCTCCTGTGGTAGGAGCTTCTGTAGTTTTTTCTTTCTTTATTTTTATTTTTACTATCTTTATTTTAGGTAAGCCATATATGGAACTATTTCTATTCCACTTTCCTTTTTCCATGAGTATTTTTATTCTCTCAGATCTTTTTAGTACAGTTTTTTCTTTTGATTTTTCCGCCTGTAATTTTAACGAAGGGTGAATAGACATTTTAAAACCTCCTTATAAAACAATCTTCATATCTTTTCTTTAATTTTGCCAAAACTATTTCTGCTTCGTGTCGATTTAAAAACTTACCTACACAGAGAAGTATATATTTATCTTTACTTATAATCATTGTATCAAAGCCATTCTTTTTTAGTTTATTTGCCTCCTTTTGTGCGTAATCAGAAGTTTTATAAGTAGCTACTTGAATAGTGTAATTAATCTTATTATTTTTATTATCAAACTGCTCTTTAGTAGAAGGTAACTCTATTTTTTCTTTTTTAAAATCTTCTAATGTAGAGGGGGTCGAGATTTCCTTTGTTTTTATTAAAGTATTAGTCTGATTAATATTCAATAATGCTATTTTTTTACCTCTATTGAATCCCAAACAATATGAAATAATACTTGCTAACAAAATAAAGATAATAGTTAAAATTGCTCTTTCATAATGCTTTATAAATCCATGATTTGTCTGCAGATAAGTATCAGTTTTATTCTCTTTGGATGAAAACATCTCCAATTGTATAAACTTTGTTTTATTCATATATTTTATTATATATTAATTACTTAATAAGTTGCAAGTATTTTTTAATCCTTGTAAATTTTATCGCTTTTAAAAATCCTTCTACTACTTTTGGATCGAATTGTGTACCACTCTTTTTCTTAATCTCTTCTATCGCTGCTTCTATATTCATTCTTTGACGATAAGGTCTTCCGTAAATCATAGCTTCAAAAGCATCTGCTAAAGCCATAATTCTTGCCCCTAAAGGAATTTTTTCCCCTTTTAATCTTGAAGGATAACCTTTGCCATCATATCTTTCGTGGTGATATAAAATAATAGGTATCACCGGTTTTAATATTTTCATATGTTTAATCAGTTGTGCTCCCCTTATAGGGTGTCTTTTGATTATTCTGAATTCATTTTTAGTAAGCTTCGTGGGTTTATTTAAGATCTCTAAAGGAATGTCCAACTTCCCCGCATCATGAAGTACACTGGCATATTGAAGTGCTTTTGTTTGATTTTCATTAAGTTTCATCTGTTTAGCTATAGCAGTAACCAAACGGCTGAAATAGGGTGAATGGGCATATTCTTTAGATAGTCGGTTGTCCAATAGATTAATAAATGATTTTATTGAACCTAAAATTATTTTCTGTTGCTCTTCATGTAACTGGATATTTTTTATTGCTATCATTGTCTGTTCTGTCAGTGTTATAAAGAACTTTTGTTCTAATTTATCAAAAGATGGCTGATTTGGTTTTCGACGTACTATAATTATTCCAATCACATCTTCTGCAATGATAGGTGCTCCTAAAATATGGCTATTTAATACAGCGGAAGTAGTATTTATAATATATTTTTCTATTCGATTAACTATTTTTCTTTTTTTATCTAAAAGAAACACCCTTCTTTTTGATATACTACATCTTAATAAAGAAGATGTTTTGTGGTTATCTAAAATTATAACTAGGCATAAACTTGCATTCATTGCTTCGGCTATTAATTTAGTAATATGAATAATAAGACCGGATATGCTAAGATTTGAATTTGTTAATCTATAGAAAGCATGGAGAGAATCAAAGAATAATTTATACTTTTTCTGATGGATCGAATAATTTTTTATATTCATCTTGTACAAATCTATCTGTCATCCCTGCAATATAGTCACACACCGCTCTGTATAATCCTTCTCTTTTTATTCTTTTTTGAATATATAAAGGTAGAACGCCAGAATTATTTACATATGATTTAAAGAGCTCTCTTATAAAATGCTTAGCTTTATTAGACATTCTTACTACACGATAATTGTTATATAAATTATGCATAAGAAAATTCCTTAAGGGTAATCTTGAATCTATCATATTTTTACTAAAACTAGCAACTCTCTGTTTGTTTTTTTTAATGTCTATATAATTTTTAATTTCCATACTTTTTATGTTTTTCAAAGTGTTTCTTATTAAATCAGTAACTTGTAAATCAATGAGTTTTCTTATAATTAGATATTTCCTTTCTGTTTCGGTTAAGCATTTATATTGATGCTTTACTTTTTTATACATATAATCCCACAGTTCAATTTTCTTTAAATCATCTTCTTTAATTAATCCCGAAGTAAGCCCATCGTCTAAATCATGATTATCATAAGCAATTTCATCTGCTAGATCAACAATCTGTGCTTCTAAAGTACTCGATTCCTCAGGACAGAGTTCCTCTGTGTATTCTGCTTTATCAAATATAGAAGAATGTTTGATTATACCCTCCCTTACCTCCCACGTTAGATTAAGTCCAGGAAAATCAGGATATCTTTCTTCAAGTACATCTACCACTCGTAGACTATGTAAATTGTGATTAAAACCGCCATAACAATGCATCAGTTCATTTAAAGCCTCTTCTCCACTGTGTCCAAAAGGGGTGTGCCCCAAGTCATGTGCTAAAGCAATTGCTTCTACAAGATCGACATTTAATCTTAAAGCAGTAGCGATAGTACGAGCAATTTGTGATACTTCCAATGTATGCGTAAGTCTTGTCCGATAATAATCTCCTTCGTGAATAACAAAGACCTGGGTTTTATACTCCAATTTTCTAAAGGCAGCACTATGAATAATACGATCTCTATCGCGTTGATAACATGAACGATAGGGATGCTCTTTCTCCCTGTATTTTCTTCCTCGGCTATAAGAACTATGCATAGCGTAACTTGCTAATAATTTACTTTCATATTCACTTATTTTATAATTCCACATAATCTAAATTCTTATTAATTGTTTATACAATTCTTCTATAGATTGCGAGATGACCTTTGTGTTAGATATCACGGGCATAAAATTAGTATCCGCCCTCCATCGCGGAACTATATGAATATGAAGATGATTCTTAATTCCTGCGCCTGCGATATCTGATAAATTTATGCCAAGATTATAACCATGAGGTTTCAATGTCTTATCTAATAATTTTATAGTATTATTTATAGTTTTATATATATCCCATAATTCTTCCTTTTCAAAAGAAGAAAGTCTATTTGTGTGTCTTAAAGGGAAAACCATAGCATGCCCATTATTATAAGGATAGATATTGAGCATCGCCATCGAATAGATACTTTTTATAAAAACATAGTTTTTATGAGGTGCTAATTTAGCTTGGCAGAATATACATTTTTTATCTTTTGGCTTGTTTTTTATATACCTCATTCTCCACGGAGCCCAGAGTATATCCATTTTTATTTATATTTTTACAATTTCTGCCTTTTTTATCTTTTTTTTCTCAATTTCGAGTATACCATAAGAATTAAAAGGTGAAAATACTTTATCTGTAGGAGAACCCGGATTAAAATAGCGGATACCTTCTATATCCTCATTTATTGGATAATGCGAGTGTCCAAATATAATAATATCTACTTTTTCGCTTTTAAAAACGTCTCTTACTATATCCATAAGTTGATGAGGGCTTCCCCAACCATGAAAGAGGCCTATCCGTAAATTCTCCAATTCTATTATCTGTTTAGAAGGTAGTCTTTTTTTTACTGCAGGATAATCCATATTACCATAGACAGCTACCACTTGATCAGTTATATCTCTTAAAATATCTAATACCTTAAGTTCTACTAAATCTCCGGCATGCAAAATGACTTCACATTCTTTAAGGCCCTTGATAACTTTGGTGGGTATACTTTGGGCTCTTTCAGGTATGTGAGTATCAGAAATTACTCCTATTCTCATAATTTCTCATAATTAATAGATTATCACCGGACGATTAAATAATTCGCAGAGTAAATTTATATTTTTTAATTCCCATGTTAATATCTTTTCTTCCATAGCCTTAAGACGTACATTAGCATCTATTTGATATGGAGTAATTATGATTCTCTTCTGTTTTTTTTCTTTATATTTATTACAAAAATGGAAAAACTCTTCTATATCTTCTTCTTTCAAGGGACTCTGCTTGACAGCTACTATCCATAAGTAATTAGTAGAACGGGCTATTAAGCCTTCCTTTATGCCAGAAGATTCAAAAGAAAATGATTTTATTTCTCTAAAACTAGTAAGATCTATTCTTTTATTATCAATATTTACATGTGCATTTTCAAAGAGATACATTATCTCTATTAGTTTTTCTAAAAAATTCTTATTTAAATCATTAAGAAATTCATTATATATCTTTTCTAATTCTTTTCTTAATACCGGAGATTGCGATTTAGAATTAAAATCAACTTCGAGAAGTCTTCTTTGATATATAAGCCTTAACCATAAATTAAAGAGACGATCGTTTATCTTGAAAAAATCTCCATTTTTAATGATTATATCCGTTTCTAGAAGGTGGTAGATTATCTTAGATATTATCTTTATGGGAATATGTAAATTTCTAATCATATCTTTTATACGGTTGTAACCACACGAGATACAGCAGAGAACTTCGAGGGCATTTTGCTCAGGATCTATAGTGGAAATTTTATTTAAATAATTAAATAATTTCTGATATAATGCTCCGTTTTCTTCAAAAAGTAATTCCAAAAGGACTTCAAAAACTATATTTTTATTGACATAGATACCTGAAGATGCATCATCATTCTTTATTTTATACAATATACTATCTGCGATTATCTTAAGATAGAAAGGTATTCCGCCACATATAGAAACAACGAAGTCAATCATCTTATCTCCTAATATTAAACCGTTTAATCTATCTATTAAGAACTCTTTTGAGTTTCTGTGGTCAAAAGGTTCTACTTCAATTAATTCGAATTTTCCAAAAAGTAGATTAAGGCTACTATTAAGTATTTTTTTTGTTTTAAATCTCGCGGAACTAATGATAATAAACATAGTATTCTTTTGTAAAACTAATACTTTAATCCAATCTTTATATAAATTTTTTATCCCCATCATTTCTAAATTTTGGAATTCATCAAATATTACCACACAGAATTTTTTTGTTTCTTTATTTATAATATCACATAGAGATAACAGTTCTAAAAAAATTGATGTTTTGTTTTTTCTAGCTATAGAACGTATTTCATTTATTTTTTTGACAGTTAAAGGAATGAAATTTTCTGCTTTTTTTATTAAATAGTGAAAATTCTCTTTTAACTCTATTCCGCTATTTTTTAAAAAACTATATAGTAGACTGCCTATAAATCTATCGATAAAAAATTTAAAATTCTCTCTATTTACAGAGATATATATAGGCAATATCCGATTGTCTTCAAATTTATTTAAAAAATTTAAGATTAAAGAGGTTTTACCTACCATTTCATTACCAATAAAAGCAAGATTCTGTCTATAACCATCTATGAGATTATTGAAATGTTTCCGGAGTATCTCTAGATATAAATTGCGATCAAAAAATATATCTTTTTTCATAAATAGTATAATTATTTAGCGAGGGACGGGAATCGAACCCGCAACGTCAAGCTTGGGAAGCTTGCATTCTACCATTGAATTACCCTCGCAAACCATCTTATAGATATTTATCTATAAGCTTTATTGAGCAATATTTACCACACATTGTACATACATCCGGATCGTAAGGAAGAAAAGAATTACGAAATCTCTTTGCTTTAATAGGGTCAATACAGTTTTCTATCTGTTTTTTCCAATTACGTTTTTTTCTATAAAAAGAAATAGTTCTATCCCATTTTGTGGCAGATTTTACCTTTTTAACTATATCAGCGGCATGTGCTGCAATACGCGCTGCTATTAAGCCTTCCTTTACATCTTCTACCGTAGGATGTCTTAGATGTTCCGATGGTGTAACATAACATATAAAATCTGCTCCTTCACTGGCAGCTATCGCTCCTCCTATAGCAGAACTAATATGATCATAAGGCATAGAGATATCTGTTACCAGAGGGCCTAAAACATAAAAAGGAGCCTCATTACATATTCTTTTTTCTAAGAGTATATTTTTTCTTATTTGATTTAACGGAACATGTCCAGGGCCTTCAATTATTACACTTACATTCCTTTCTCTTGCTTTTTGAGCTAACTTCCCTAAAATTTTAAGTTCATATAACTGTAGTTTATCAGTAGCATCCAATATAGAACCAGGTCTTAATGCGTCCCCTAAGCTTATAGTAATATCATATTTATAAGCAATATCTAAGACCTCATCGAAATACTCATAAAAAGGATTTTCCTTTTTGTTATAATTTATCCAACTAGCAAGGATAGCCCCTCCTCTACTTACAATATCTAACATACGTTTATGTTCTTTAAGAACTTTTAGAGAATTTCGTGTTATACCGGCATGAATCGTAAAAAAATCTACTCCGTCTTTCGCTTGGGTTTCTAAAGTATCAAAAATATCTTCTTTTTTCATTTTTAAAAATGAACCTCTGTTTTTTAAACTCAATACTGTAGCTTCGTATATAGGAACAGTTCCAACTGGAATGGAAGAATGTTTTATT
>JAMWCP010000068.1 GCA_023819665.1 Candidatus Omnitrophota bacterium | reverse complement strand
ACATCTCTAATCTGTCTATCCGTAATGTAAGGAAACATAGGCAAAGAAACAATCTCTTTAGAGACCGTTTCTGCCACTGGAAAATCTCCCTTTTTATAGCCCAAATCTCTATATGCCGGCTGAAGATGTAAGGCTAAAGGATAATGCACAAGAGCATATATCTTTCTTTTTTTAAATTCCTCTAAAATCTCTTTACGGAATTTTGTCCTTATAGCATAGATGTGATAAACATGTTCTATATTTTTAGATACATAAGGAGTAATTATACCCTCTATATTTTTTAAATACCGATCGTATCTGGTTGCTGCTTCCTGACGCAGGTAATTCCAACTTAAAAGTTTTTTTAATTTTACCCTTAGAATCGCTGCCTGTAAGGTATCCAACCGACAATTATAACCGATTAACTTATGAATATATTTGGATATCCTTCCGTAATCTCTAAGCATCAGAATTTTCTTGTAAATGGTTCTATCGTTAGTAACAATCATCCCTCCATCACCCATTCCCCCTAAATTTTTAGAGGGATAAAAACTAAAACAACCTATATCTCCCAGGCCACCTGCCATTTTCCATTTACCATCGATATTTATCCTTGCTCCGTGTGCTTGACAGGCATCCTCTATCACCTTTAGATTGTAGTTTCTGGCAATCTCCAAAATTCTCTCCATATCCGCAGGCTGTCCATAAAGATGCACAGGGATAATCGCCTTTGTTTTAGCAGTGATTACTTCTTCTATTTTTTGGGGGTCTATATTATAGGTATCCTCTCTTATATCTACAAATACAGGACGCGCTCCAATATAAGATACCGCCAAGGCAGTAGCAATATAAGTAAAAACCGGAACAATTACCTCATCTCCTTCGGCTATTCCTAAACTTAAAAGAGAAAGAAATAAGGCATCGGTCCCGGAACTTACTCCTACTGCATATTTAACTCCGCAGAACCGCGCAAACTCCTTTTCAAGAAGTTCCAAATCCTTGCCTAAAATAAAATCACTTCTCTCTATTACTCCTCTTATAGCAGAATAAATTTCTTTCTCTATTTCTCTATGTTGAATTTTCAAATCGCAGAATGGGACCCTCATCGTTTTGGTTATCCTTTCCTGAGTAAATTATACAATCCAGAAAGTTTCGGCCACAGCACAAAAAAATTATCTGAATCCTCAGTCATTTTTATTCTTCTTAAAGCAAAGATATCGGGGTTTCTTTTATATCCAGCCCGGTTAGTGGTAAAGGCTAATCTGTAACCTGCATCTTTTACTATTGTTTTTACTTTATCATTGTATCCACCCAAAGGATATGCCAGAAAATATATCTTTTCTCCCAAAATCTCTTCCAAAATTTTCTTTGAACCATAGATCTCCTCCTGTAATATTGCCTCATCATAGGTATCCCCTAAATACCGATGAGTCCGCGTATGACTGCCGATGGTAATATTATAATTCCTTATTTCTTTTAACTCTTTCTGATGAAGGTAACCTTCTTTATTTATATAATCGCAAATTATAAAGACCACTGCGGGAAATTTATATTCCTTTAAGGTCTTAAATGCATATTTATAAAAATCATCTGTCCCATCATCAAAAGAAATCAATACCGCTCTTTTAGGAATTGGTTTTTTCCTTATAAGAGATAAATATAATTCCTCAGGAGAAATCACCTTATAATTATAACGAAAGATAAACTCCATCTGTTTCTTAAAACTTTTTTCAGTTACACATAAAAGAGAATCCTTAGGACATACATCCTTTATCTGATGGTAAGTAATAATCGGTACCTCATAGAAGAAATCTCTTGTAACTAGTAATCCCACTGCCAGTATAAAACCCAATATAAACTTTTTTCTTATTCTTATCATCGTTTTGACTTTAACTCGTAGTATTTGGCATAACTTAAAATCTGATAAAAACTATCAAAAAAGGCAATCATAAACCCATAAAAACCATCTTTATATCCCTTTTTACGAATGAACCTTCTAAAAAAACGGTCAACAGTCCTCCATAAGGCATGAAAAAGACTCATTTCTCTATTTGTATTTATCCACTTCTTTGCCTCTAATGTAGTCTGATGATTGATGCTATTTACAAACTCCTCAAAATTTGCATAACCTTTATGAATAATATCTGCTTTCAAATGCCCGCATTCTCCGTTAATAAATATACGGGGATGAACCTCTACCTCTTCATATTTAAATTTATCCTTTTTAAATAATCTTACCTTTCCTGCGGGATACCAGCCAGCGTATCTTATCCAGCGCTGGCCAATATAATTGCGCAAAGGTATAGAGAATGCCACATAATCTGTTCCTTTATTTAAAATCTGGCTTATCTCCTCTTTTAACTCTTGCGTTACTCTCTCGTCTGCATCCAGACTTAAAACCCATTCATTTTTTGCCTGGCTATAAGCCCAATTCCGATGCCTTCCTTCATTATCCATTCTTCGCCTTAAAACCTCTGCTCCCATACTTTCGGCAATCTGGGCGGTCTTATCCGTACTCTCATCATCTACCACAATTATCTCATCTGCCCAGCCTAAGACACTACTTAAACAACTCTGTATGTTTTTTTCTTCATTTTTTGCCACTATCACTACTGATAGAGGAATCGTTTTATTCATTCTATGTCAATTTTATCTATGAGCCTATCTTCAAAAAATATAGCCATCCAGAATATAACTGTGGGTACTATATGAATAAAAAGTCTATCCACTGAGTTTGTTAAATGCCAGTGTAGATCTTTATAAGTAAGTATATAAATTATACTCAAAATACCAAAAAAACCAAGAAATAAACCTGTAAAAAGAAAGTATTTTTTAGAAAAGACATTTTTAATATTTAATAAAAAAGAAAATAAAAACAAAATCCAGACCAGATTCCAGTTTTTAAAATTGAAAAACTCCTTAAGATACACACAGGATATATAATAGAGCCGTTCTATATTCTTCAGAAATCTTGAAAGAGAAAAAAATCCCTCTCTTAAAATATCGGATTTTAAAGCGTACCTTATCCTAAATACCTGCCAGGGTAAAATAAAGATTAACATCATTATAACATAAAATATTATACCTTTCTTGACTTCCCATGATTTATTTTTCTCATTTTTAAAATAATATAAAAATGCAACTATCCACAACAACATAAAATTAATTAAGCACCAGGCTATCCCTTCATTTTTCACCCAACCACCTATAGAAGATAGTATTGCTGATAGATAAAAGAAATTATTCTTCTCTTTTATATAACCAAGATAAAGAAAAAGAAATCCTAAAGAGAAATAAAATGCCATTACAGAATCCGCATATCCATTACTAAAAAACCTACCTAAGCGTAAAAGACTTGCCAGAAATAAAACAAAAATCAAAGCAAATTTTCGCAAAATAAATCTTCTTAAAAGAAAATAAAATATTATTAAAAAACTTAAATACCATACTGCAAATATTACTTTAACTAGAGCATCATCAAACCTACCTAAAAAATTATAAAATAGCACCTCCTGTATAGGAATTAGAAGAGGATAATCTAAATGAAAGATATCCGGATCTGATTCTTTAAGCAGATCGAAAGGAAAACCGCCTTTAAGATAAATTGCCTTTGCCTTTAGGCCCCAGATAAGAAGACTGTCGCGTGATTCCATCGGGTAGATAACCGCCAAGAAAAATACATACAGTACTATAAAAATTATAATGCTTGATAAAACTTTCTCAGACTTTGAGAACGGCCTGTATAAAAACCTTAAATCAAAAGTTATCCTTTTTCTATTTATAATAAGAAAGGTGATGATTAAAAATACCATTGTCAAAAAAGAAAACAAAAAATCAAAATTAAACAAAAATACAAACATACTGGTTATTCCCATTCCTATTCCATAAGAGATAGCCAGAAGCTCTATGGTATTTAGTTGTCTCTGTAAATTTAAAGACAATAAAAATACATACCCTGTCAGAATCTGCAAGAGAAAATAAAAAACAAAATTAATTATGGAGAACATTCTTTTTTAAAATAAAGTTATCCTCATCCACCTTACGCCAGAGAGAATAATTATCTTCACTGTAATTTTTAGTTTTATACATAAGAATAAATTCAGGACCAATTGTATTTATATGAGGATATAGATAATAATAAGCGCGTGCATAATCTGTGGTTTCCTTATCCAGACCCACTAGTCTATAGGTAGAAAAAGGAGGTAAATTTTTTAAACAGAAATTCAAAAAATAATATAGATTCTTCTTGTAGACAATCTCTCTTCTTTTCTCTAAAGATTTTCCTATAAGTTTGTAGTACTGTGGGATATATTGACGAACAATTAAGGTCTTGAGGAAAAAGAATACAGATATAGTAATGCACATAGTAAATATTCCTTTCAATAACAATTCCTTTATTCTTTTATTCTGTATTTTATCAGTGCCCATACCGCTTTAAAGCCATAAAACCATTTTATCTTTTTGCCATTCTTTTTTACCCGCGGATTATAAGAAATAGGGACTTCATAAATTTTATATCCTTTTTTTAAGAGTTTGGCGGTTATTTCCGGCTCCACTGTAAAATCGCTAAACTCTATATTTATATCTTTAATTAAGCTGCTTCTGAAGACTTTATATCCTGTCTCCATATCTGTAAGATTTACTCTGTATAAAAGATTGGTCAAAAAGGTCAAAAATTTATTACCATATCTATAAAGAATTAAACCCTTGTATCTATTCTGTAAAAATCTTGAACCATACACTACCTCGCTCTTCCCTTCCGCAATAGGTATAATCAATCTTTTGAGGTCTTCAGGTTCATATTCTAAATCTCCATCCTGGGTAGCAATTATTTCTCCAGATGCCTCCTTTATCCCATCTCTTAAAGAAAATCCTTTACCTAATTTATCTTTATGAAAGATAATCTTTATTCTTTCGTTTTGAAGAAATCCCTCCAAAATATCCTTTGTCCCATCATTTGAACCATCATCTATAACAATGATCTCATTTACAAAATCAAGATTTAAAACCTTATTTATAATTTTAGACACTGTTTCTTTCTCATTAAATATAGGCATTACTATAGAGACGCAGGCATCATCCATATATGTAGTTTACATTTCAGGTTCAACCTGATTTGTAAATGATAATAAACTTATAACTGCTAAATAAACCTCCTCCACCTCTATTGTTTTAAGACATCTTAAGTCGTACTGACAATCCGAAATTCTAAATTTTCTGTAGCAGGGTCTACAGGCAAGGTCTTTCTTTATAACCCGATGATTTTGATTCACAGGATAAGGACCGTAAACCTTCTCATCTACCGGACCAAAGATAGAAGCTGTCTTTATCCCTAAAGCATTGGCCATATGGACATTACCACTATCATTAGTAATTAAAATATCCAATTTAGAAAGTAAACTTAAATATTGGATAAGCGAAAGTTTACCTGCTAAATTAACCGCTCCCTTAATAACTGCTTTCTCAATCTCATCAACAATTCTTTTCTCCTCTTCATCAGCAAAAAGAATGATTTCTGTGTTATATCTATTTAATAATCTTTTCGTAAGTTCAATATAATTTTCTACAGGCCAGTATTTTAAGTAAGCCTGTTTTCCCCAGCTTGCCCCTCCGCAGGGCGCAATAGCGATTAGGGGCTTAACTCCCTTTAAATTGTATTCTTTTAAAAAAGCATCTGCCCAGTCTAATGATTCTTTATCTAAAAAGATATCTAATTTTATATCTTGAGGTGGTTTGATTTTTAAA
>JAMWCP010000011.1 GCA_023819665.1 Candidatus Omnitrophota bacterium | reverse complement strand
TGTTCATTTAAAAAAAACCAGTCGTCACTTTTTAAAACCTCTTCTTTCATCTGTTTACCTCTACCTAAAGGAAAGAAACGCTCTATTATAATGCCAGGGATATCTCTATATTTGGCTAATTCGATAAGTAAAGGTAATTGGTGTAGGTTAGATTTTAAAACCGTAAACATAATTAGAGGCAATATCTTTGTCCTTTCTTTAACCAACTGAATTGACTTCCAAACTTTATCATATGAGCCTTCACCTCTTATTTTATCATTTATAGAAGACTGGGCACCCTCCAGAGAAAATTTTATTTGTCTTAGTTTATAGTATTTTTTTAATTTATCTATTCTGACTTCATCTAATAAACTACCATTGGTAATAATCGCTAAACTCTGTATCTGATCGATAGATTCTAAATAATTTAGGAGTAAAAAAAATTCTTTTTTTAAAAATGGTTCGCCACCAGTGAGATTTATAACTATTTTTAGTTTATACTCTTTAGCATATTGAACAATCTTATCTACAACCTCCTTCATCCGTTGCCAATCTAAATCTTCCTTATCATCAAATCTATCCTGATAACAATGCTGGCAACGAAAATTACAAAGATTAGTTATATGCCACTGAAAATAGAGTTTATCCATTCTAAACTCTTCTGCGTTGCTCCTTTATTTCTGTGAATTAAATGGTAAGCACGCTCTCCCATAATAATCCCTCTTTGTGGTTCATTTATAATCTCTTCAACTATTTTATAGAACTCCTCTTGATTACGCACTACCAAGGCTGCGTTTTCCTTCAAAAACTGTTCGCTTATATCTTGAAAGTTAAACATATAAGGACCAAAAATAATAGGTTTTTTGAATAAGGCAGGTTCTAATATATTATGCCCTCCTTTTTTTACAAAACTCCCTCCTACAAAAACAATATCAGCAATTCCATAAAAATCTAAAAGTCTACCTAAAATATCTAAAATAAATATACTATCCTTCCTCGAGGGAGCTCTTTCTATAGTAGAAATAAACTCTGCCCGCAATCCTTCTTTTTTTACCAAATTTGCTATCTTAACAGCCCGCTCTGGATGACGAGGAGCAATTAACAATCTCAAAAAGGGAAACTTTTCTTTTAATCTTTTAAAAACCCTGAGGATCAATTCCTCTTCGCCGGGATGGGTACTGCCTGCCACCAAAAGCTTCTCTCCTAAATTAACTCCTAATTTTTTAAGAATAAAATTATCCTTCTCGAGCTTATAATCATCTAAAATATCAAATTTCATATTTCCACTAATCTTTATCTTCTCTGGATTTACCCCTAACCTCAAAAACCTCTCTTTATCAACATCTGTCTGCACTAAAAACAGATCTATATAATCCAATAGATTTATCAATAACCATTTAATTAATTTATATCCTCGTAAAGAAAAAGAAGAAATCCTTGCATTTACTAAAACTAGAGGAACCCTTTTTTTCTTAACTGATAAAAGAAGATTTGGCCAGAGTTCTGTTTCTACAATAATAAACAAAGATGGATTTATTTTTCTTACAAAGGAACGTATCAAAAAGCTTAAATCTAAAGGTAAATAATAAATATCTTCCTTAGGTAAAATAGCTTCCGCTATCTTTCTGCCCGCAGAAGTTACCGTAGTAAGCACTATTTTTTTTTGAGGATAGCATTCTCTTAATTTTTTAATTAAAACACGTACTGCCCCTACCTCTCCTACGCTCACTGCATGTATCCATATAGGACTATTCAAGAGATAAGCGTTCGATAAAATCTCTCTCTTAAATCTTCTAAGGATCTCTCTTAAAGATTTCTTTTTTAAAAAATAATAAGGAAAATAAAAAACAGCAACTAAAATAAGTATCGCATCATAGATTAAAAACATTATTATAAGGAATGATTTATCGTAACTATATAATAGTGAAATTCTCGCCGTGCAAGAGAATATTTATATTTTTAAATTTTATCATAAGAAAGAAATAAAAGCAAAGAATATCGAAATCGATTTATATTAAGATATAAATAGAGATTATTTTTTATTCAGTACTTCCAGAAATACATCTACTATATGGGGATCAAAGTGGGTAGCGCGGCCTCTTTTAACTATCTCTACAGCATCAGTAAATGAATAAGCTTTACGGTAGGGTCTATCTGAAATTAATGCCTGAAAAACATCTGCTACCGCCAAAATCCTTGCTCCCAAAGGAATCTCATCTCTTTTCAAACCATGAGGATATCCTCTTCCGTCCCAACGTTCGTGGTGATTTAAAATTATCGGAATAACGGGTTGAAGAAAATGAACGGATCTTAAAATCTCTGCAGCGATAATAGGATGATTTTTTATATGCCTAAACTCTGAAGGGGTCAATTTCCCTTTTTTACAAAGTATATTTTCATTTATACCGACCTTCCCTAAATCATGTAATATAGCTGCCTGACGAATAAACTCAATTTCATGCGGAGGCAAAGACAATTTTTTAGAAATTTCTACTGCATAATAAACTGTCCTTTCTACATGTTCTCCTGAATATTGATCTTTTGCTTCTAGAGTTTTGACAAAAGCATAAATAGATTCCATGAAGTTTTGATTTGTCTTCTGAATCAATCTATCAATCTGTTTTTTTAATCCATCGATCTTTTCAAGACGATTCTTTTTTGTGATTAAAAATTTTGCTTTCTTTTGAAAATCTAAAGAAGATATAAGAATATTACCTCCTCTCTCTTTTGCCTCCAGTAGTAACTTTTCGGCTAATTCTACAAAGTCTTTAGTTTTTGAAATTCTATCTTCAGGATAAGAAACCACTGCTATACTGAGTTTTATCTTAATTTTCTCTTTATGATTACCAAAATTATATAGGATTATATTATCTAAAATGCGTTGACCTAAATTTAGCGTCTGCATCCTATCTATAGCAGGAGTAATAATTATAAACTCTTCTCCTGAATAACGAATTACAATATCATATCTACGCACCAACTTCTTTAATCTTTTTGCTAACTGTTTTAAAATCAAATCTCCAAAGTTAAATCCATAAAGCTCATTTATGGATTTAAAATAATCTAAATCTATCATCAGAATGGATAAAGGCAAAGACTGTCTTTTTGCTCTCTGGAATTCTCTTTCCATTACCTCTTGAAAATACCTCTGATTATAAACTCCCGTTAGATGATCTTTAAAAGATAATTCTTTTAATCTTATATTTGTTCGGATTAATTTTTGTTGTATTCTTTTTTGCATAAGTGAAGAGGCAAAACTCTCGCTAGCTAATTTTAAAGTAGCGATATCCATATTTGACCATTCTTTGGATTTTCTCACCGCATCAAAACCTAAAAATCCAATTACCTCTCCTTTATAAATTAATGGAACGCAAAGTATGGATAAAACCCCCTGAGATTTAAGAAGTTTTCTTAAAGCATCAGCCTCCTTAGGAAGCTGATTAATATTAGAAATATAAACTACTTCTTTATTTTTTATTTTTTGAGCAAACCATTCAAAGTTTTTAACTTCAATTTCATTGAGCTTATCAATCAATGGCTCTATCCCTTCTGCACACCACTCATGAGTATTCCGCACCTTTCTGCCATGTTCATATCCAAGAAATATATAACTCCTATCTACTTGACAGAACTCTCCGATCTCTTTTAATGCCTCATTTATCACTTTATCGGTTTGTGTATCTGAAAGATTGATAAAACGACTAGATAGATGACTAATCAATTTTTCAAATTCAATCCTTTTATACAATTGTTCATTTATAACTCTACGCTCCTCTTCGACACCAATAAAATTAGCAGTTAATTCTATAATTATAATATCCTCATTAGTTAAATTAACATTTTTTTTATAGGCTACACATAAAGCTCCACAAATTTTTTTTGTATAATTAACGGAAAAACCTATATTTGTATAACTAACGGGAAAACCTATATAAGTATTAAAGCCACACGCTTTGACATTGGGGTCAGTTTTGTAATAGGAACTGGAAGGTAAATCTTTTACTATGAAAGCTTCACCCGGAAGATTCTTATTTACCACATCATAACAAAAGTATCCTTTTATACACTTTACTTTCTTGAAAGTCGAAGGCAATCTCCAGACGGCAACGTTTAAAATCTTATTTTCTTCTATACGATTATAAAAGCAGGTATCTGCTTTAAGAAGCTCTCCACAATTACGGATCAATAAAGAAATATTCTCTTCATAATCAGTTCCTAAGTTTAAAAAATTAGATACCAATCTTTTAAATCTCTCTTGATATTTATTTTTATAAAAAGAAGTCATTTTGTCTCAAAATCTTAAAAGACAAAAAAAGTATAAACTATAAAACGAGAAATGTCAACCCCACGTAAAAATAATAAAACCTTATCATCTATTATCTGATAAGAATAAAATCTTTTAAAAGAGGAAGTTTTATCAGAAAATAAATTCCTTTCAGGAAGAATATCTACTTAATTGCTTTATACGTTTAACCATATTAGGATGGGTACTTAAGAGCTCCAAAAGTTTATCCGCAAAATCTAACCTTACAGGTCTATTCTGCAGGGATTCCAGTTCATAAGGATCAATGGTTCCGCTTTTATCTAGATCGATTTGCCTTAATTCTCTTATCTCATTTAGAGCACGGCTTGGATCATTTAAGAAAAATGCCTTTAACCCCTCTATATTTCTGAATTCCTGCCGCTCTGTACGGGCAGAACCGTAAACAAGCTTGTAGAGTGCGGTAGCCAATGCAGAAGCCTTATTTCCTAGGATTATTGAGCCCCTATCTGCAAAGTACTCGCGGATACGCGAAGCATAAAGCACCAAAAGATTGGTAATAAAATAAAACAAAAATGCCACCATTCCAATAAGCGCTACAGAAGGGCCTCTCTCTTCTCTTCTGCGTCCACTACCAAACCAAAGCAAATGCCAGCTAAGTCGATACAAAAGCATAGGAATAACCGAAAGCAAAGTTATAGTAAGCATATCACGATTGCGGATATGACTTATCTCATGTCCTAACACTGCCTTGAGTTCCTCTTCAGAAAGAAGTTGTATTATTCTCGTAGTAACACAAACCCGACCATCTCTAATAGATCTTCCAAAAGCAAAAGCATTAGGAATGGAAACATAAGAAACCCCTATACGGGGTTTAGGTATCCCTGCTTTCCAGGCAAGCTCTTCTACCATTCTATGTAAATGAGGGTATTCTTTCTCGCTGACATATCTTACCTGCATCATCCATTCTACCACTTTCGGTCCTAACATATACTGTATAAACATCATTACTATAGATAAAATAAGATAAAAATAAAAATTAGTAACCCCTAAACTATAACTAATCATTGATACTACTGCATAAACAATAGCGAATAAAATTGCCAATAAAAGATACATTTTTATTTTTAAAAACCACATCTTATTACCTCCTTTTTATTAATTAATAGTAAAAAGAAATACCCACAATAAAATATTGGGAATCTATACCTTTATTTGGTTTTCTTATAGAGGCGTTAGAAAGGTGTTGAAAACGATAACCTAGATTTAAACTTAAATTTTCCTTTAAAAAATAATTTATTCCTGTGCCAATAGTCTCCGTAAAATTAAACTGGGTTGCCTGTTCTCTGGTCTGTAAGGTAAAATAACTAAAACCCAATCCTGCCTCAAGATAAGGATACAGTCTATGTAGAGAAAATCCACCTTTCAAAATAAAATTACATCCTGTTTTAAAATTACTTTTAGGATCGACAATCCAGGATGAGTATGGTTCCACTATAAACTCTAAAAGATGATTGAATTTATTCTTAAGAATCGGCCTTACATCAAAACCAAAACGCAACAAAAGAGGTATCTCTTTTAGATCCCTTTTCTCTTCTACTTCTGCAACCCAAAATCCACTACCAACCCCCCACTCCCTAAATCCTTCTTTTAAAATTTGAGCAAAAACCATCTCGGATAACAATAGCAAACTTAAAGTCCATACTATCATCTTTTTTTTAAACATCAGTATCCTCCTTTATTATATAATTTTATATTATAAAAATAAAAACGCGATAAGTCAAATATAAAATAAATCTTCGAAGAATAAACGCTCTATCTTAACTACTGTAAAGGTAAAGATTTAATTGATAATTTGACTGTAGAGATTATCTATTGCTTTTATCATAAAAGCAAAAGAAAATCTATTATCTAAAGATCCTTCTGATTCCCTACCCATATTTTCTCTTAATTCTTTATCTTTTAATAAAATTAAGACTCTCTCAGAAATTAACTCTATATTACCACAAGGAACCAAAAACCCATCAACAGAATCCCTCATTATCTCCGAAACCCCCCCTGTATCTGTAACTATAACAGGTTTTTTAGATGCCTTAGCCTCTAATACTGAAATCGGCATTCCTTCCCACCGCGAGGTGAGGAGAAATATATCTATTATAGAAAGAATCTCCGCAATATCCCTCCGCCAGCCGAGAAGAATAATTTTATCTTCTAAATTGAGCCTCTGAATAAATCTTTCAATTTTTGGTTTTAAAGCTCCATCGCCCACCAGGACAAATTTTGCTTCAGGAAAACTGAAACTTACTCTTTGAGCAACTTTAATAAAATCAAAAATACCTTTCTGAGGTTTAAAACAAGCAATCATCCCAATCAAAGGTTGATCTTTATTTATCTTCAACTGCTCCTTTAATTCTAAAGCAGGTCTTCTTTTAAATTCTGAATAATCTATTCCATAATTTATAAGAGTATATTTATCAGGAGTGCCAATCTTATACTTCAGCCCCTTTTTTCTATCATAATTTGAGACGACAATAATCTTTGCAGTAAAGAAAGAAGTTATTCTTTCTAACCAGATAAAAATCCAGTATATAATCTTATTTTGATATCTATGAAAAGGCCAACCATGAACGGTATGAATGATATTTTTAACAGCCGCTACCTTTGCCGCCACACGACCCAAAATCCCTGCCTTAGAACTGTGGGTATGGACGATCTGAAAACGATTTTTTCTGATAAAAGAGTATAATTCTATAAAAGCAACAGTATCTTTGAATGGATTTATAGGACGTTCTAAGTACCTTGATTTTATTATCTTAACACTTTCTATAGATTCTGCCTCTTTTATAAGGAGGCCTTCTTTGGCTGTAAAGAGATAAACCCTATATCTTTCTTTATCCAAATTTCGAATCAACTCCAGCAACTGTTTCTGAGCACCGCCTAACTCTAATTTAGTAATTACATAAAGTATATCTATCTTGGGCATCAGGATATATTTTAATCTTATTTTTTATATGATTCAATTATTTTAAAATTTAAGATATAATATAAATTGTGGAAGCCGCGCTTGTATACGACCAAAAACTAAAAAATTACGGCTTTGGAAAGGGACATCCTTTAACTACAGAGAGATTTACGCTCTTTTTTAATTTTTTTCAAAAAAAAGTTGTTCCTTTTATAAAAGATGTAAAAATCTTCTCTCCTCTAGCTGTAGACGATGAAACTTTGAAGTTAGCTCATCAACCCGAATATATCCAGAAAATCAAACTTGCCTCCCAAGGAGTAATTTTAAATGATATATACCGTTATGTAAGTACGGATAACCTCAATCCTTTAACCGGCTATATCCCCCAAGGTATCGATGAGGCATCTCGGATTATTGTGGGCGCCTCTCTTTTAGCCGGGAAACTCGCAGCTGAAAAAAAAGCCAAAAAAGCTATATCTATTGGAGGAGGGATGCATCATGCCAAACTTAACTATGGCGAAGGATTCTGTTTCTATAACGATGTGGCTATATTGGTAAAATATCTTAAAAAAGAGTACAATTTAAAAAGAATACTATTAATTGATACAGATGCTCATGCCGGAAATGGAACTAGTGAATTTTTTTATGAAGATCCGCAAGTGCTATTTATAGATATACATCAGGATCCATATACTTTATATCCCGGTAGCGGATTCATATATGAAATCGGTAACGATAAAGGTGAAGGTTTTAATATAAATCTTGTTTTATCCCCAAAAGCATCCAATAAGAGTTATGAGTATTTATTTGATGAAGTAATTTTTCCAATAGCGAATGAGTTTAAGCCCGAATTTATCGTCCGCTATGGTGGTTCAGATCCACATTATCTAGACTATCTTGCGCAACTTGGACTTACATTAGAAGGTTTTTATATGATTGGTAAAAAAATAAATGAATTAGCTTCTATCTTTACTGAAGGACGCTCGGTCGATCTTATTCTTTCTGGATATAATTTAGAAGTATTGCCTTTCGCCTGGTCTAATTTGATTGCTGGACTTTTAGATCTAAAAATAGATTTAAGTGACTTTAAAGAAAAAAATTGTCCTTCTCCAGACTCTGGATTAAAAGAAACTAAAAATATGGTAAATGAAATAAAGAGATATTTACGTAAATTCTGGAGATGTATGAATAAATGAAAAAAGAGGAACGATTCTTAATAAATCGTAAATCTTTCTTATTATCCAAAAAGGCTTTTCTCTTTTAAAATCCTTAAGAGTATTTGAATCACGGGCAACTAAAATTGTCTTTATCCCTGCAGCTTTTCCAGCTTGCGCATCAATATTCATATCTCCTACAAAGAGACATTCGTTACGAGAAACTTTAAAATGCTGTATAATTTTATTAATTATATGAGGATGGGGTTTGATGTATTTTATCTTATCCGCACATAAAACGTCATCTATATACTTATCCAATCCTAAATGCCGGACAAT
Organism: Candidatus Omnitrophota bacterium; assembly: GCA_023819665.1. Taxonomy (GTDB): domain Bacteria; phylum Omnitrophota; class Gorgyraeia; order Gygaellales; family JAMWCP01; genus JAMWCP01. The sequence continues at coordinate 18,831 of JAMWCP010000011.1, read as the reverse complement.
GAGCCAAGTAAATCTTGTAGGTCGGTTGCTGGCAATAGCGATCTTAAGGCCTTTTTGTTTTAAAGAATATAATACTTTTAATACTCGGGGATAAAGACGCGATTTTCTAACTAATGATTTCTTATGATGCTCTCTATAAATAGAAATGGCTCTCGGTAGATCTTTTTTCTTTATAAATGGTCTGAGTAAATTTTCATCACCCCAACCCACAGCCCTCCGGATAACTTGACCTTTCTTTTTAGGATAACCTAACTTCTGCATAGTAAAATTGAAACTTTCAATGATTGCCGGATAAGCATCCACCAAAGTTCCGTCTAAGTCAAAGATAACCAATTTTAATTTATTTGAAATATCTCTTTCTGGTTCTTTCATAAACGATTGGTTCTTATATTGATTTCTCTAATTTCTCGGTTAATCTCTAAATCAAGTAACCCTTCTAAAGAAATAGGCATAATATAATTCCAATTTAATTCTGAAACCGTACCGGGAAAATTTATTCGTCTCATCCAGGGATTATCTTGGAATATCTTTGAGAAAGAGAGCCAATCAAACAAAAGATTTATACAGAAGATAGAAGCAGTATCGGTGATATATTCTAATGTCCTTTTAAAAAAAAGGTCATCCGGTTCTTCCTTTATACTACCTTCTAATCCTATCGCCTTCAAGAATTTTTCTTTTTCTAAATAGGATTCATGATAAAGTGCAATTATATGAGGCGCTTCCTTTTCATCTAATTTTAAAATCTCCAATAACTTTTTTGGACTACTAATCTCCTTTTTCCAGCGTAATCTTTTATAAAAAGAAAGACTTAAATCAAAGAGTTTATCTTTAACGGCATCAAAGTCTATATTCTTCTCTTTTAGGTATCTTTTAAACAACTCCTCATCCACAGTCCCTGCTTCATAGCGCCACCAAGCCTCTAAGTTTGAAGAATCATGTGTAGAGATAGTAGCAATAGCTAAACTTCTATATTCAGAAGGTCTTTTAAAGCAATAGGTATTCTGCCAATCCTTGTTACAGCGTAAAACCTCTATACCCGGGATACCCAACTCTTTTAAAACTTTATAAGAACACTTAGGAATAGTTCCCAGATCCTCAGCACAGGCAAGCATGGAAGTACTCTCAACTATTAAAGAAAGAATTTTTCTACCCTGGTATTCCCATACATTTTCATCTTGAGGGTCAAAAAAACCATTTAGACCGGCATTTTCTTCAGGCTCTTCTATAGGAATTGACCAGATTCTAAAAATACCTACTACATGATCAATTCTGAAGAGGTCATAGAAATTCTGAGCATATTTAAGTTTTTCAATTATATAATCATAATTATTTTTAGCAATATTATCCCAATTGTAAGGAGGCATACCCCACCGTTGACCTTTGGCATAGTACATATCAGGAGGAGCACCTGAAGAAAGTTCTAATTTAAAGTACATTCTTTTTGCCCAAACATCGGCAGAATCTCTACTTACTAAAAGTGGTAAATCTCCCATTAAAAATATACCTTTATCTTTAGCATAGGATTTTATACTTTTAAGCTGCTCATAAGCCTGCCACTGTAACCAAGCATAAAATTCTATCCGATCTTTATTTTCTCTTTCGAAATTCTCTAGTTCTGTCCTGTCTCTTAAAGAAAGAGCCCATTCCTGCCAAAATTTCTGATTATATCTTTCCTTTATCACCTTAAATAGACAGTAATCTTTAAGCCAAAATGTATTATTCTTTTGATATACATAAAATTCTGGAGGTAGAGTATTTTTTATCTCTTTAAACATATTCCAAAGAATAGATAGTTTCTCTTTTTTTATTCTATAATCTACTCTTCTTGAAATCATAAACTTTTCTTTCAATTGTTCTATGTAGGGCAAAAATCTTAAAATTTCCACCCCTTTTAATTCTTTTAGATTAATATACATTGGTTCTAAAGCAAAACCGCTTTCACAATCATAAGGGCGAAAATTAAATCCTGTATCATTTAAGGGAAGTAATTGGATTATACTCATCCCTACCTCTTTTGTCCACTCACAGGCTATTTTTAAATCCATAAAATCTGCAATTCCAATACTATTCTTTGAATAAATAGAAAATAAAGGAATAACTACACCTGATCTCTTTAACAATCCAAACTTCTGCCATTTGTCTTTAGATAGAGTATTTAAGAATTCAAAATATAAAAATTCTTTCATTGTATTAAAAATTATTTATTAAAAAACTAAAACGATTTGATAAGAATAACATAAGAAAGTTATCTATCTTAACATTTGAATCTTCGGATGGTATCAATTTTCTCTTGAATATACCAAGAAAAATACCCTTTATATTTCTTCTGAAGACGTTTATCCTTCCAGTCATCGCTGGTAACTCTACCCCGGCATTCAGATGAACCACATTTACACTCAAAGGAATAAGGAAAACCTGCATCGGTCATTGCGTAATCATAAGTTATTTCTTCTCCCGGATTAATGTTTCTCATTGCTACCATCATAATCTGCCCCTTGATACCTGTATTCGGAGAACAACTGTGATTAAAAAAATCATCATCTTCAAGTCTACCATTTTTACTAGAGATCATATAGAATCCTTCGGCAATTTTAGTAGCATAATGGAGAATATTCTTAAACTTATAACGTGACAATTTCTTAAACTCTTTTTCTGTGATAACATATCCACCCCAAACAGCAATCACTTCACCCTTTTTTATTTTCTTTTTAGCAAAAATACCTCTACGATGCACATTAGAATTCTTTATTGTTACCTTATCCGATAAAAATGAATATCTAACCATATCTTCTTATCTCCACTTTATAATTTTTTATCTTATCCATTACATATCTAAATATAATTTCTTCTCTACTAATATCATCGGGGAAAAATAAGCCCTTTTTTAAAAATTTCCCCTCTAAAAGCATCTCTGTTAAAACTACAGGAAGTATGGAGGTGATCTTCTGCATAGAATTTAGCTTTTCTTTCTTCTTAGAAAAACTCTTTAATAACCACGATGTTCTTCTGTTACGATGATCACTGCATAAACGTATAATCGCAAAGGTTATATTATCCTCTCTGTTTGAATCGAATATCTTTTTAGTTAAACTTATATTATCCTTAGAGAAGAAAGAATTCTCTTTTAGTTTTTTAAAGAAATCAGAAAAGCCAACCGGTCTTGCTACGCGATAGGTAAAATCACGTAGACCTTCTCTTCTCATAAGATATTCAAATCCGCTAGGAAAAAAATAGGTCTCTGCTTCTATGCCAAAAAATCTCTCCTTACGTAAGCCAGAAAAAGGATCAAACTCGATCTCCTTTCCTTCTACTAGTTGACGTGACTTAAGATTATGGCAAGAAACAAAATCTTCAAAACACCATAAGAAAGGAAAGTATCCTTTTTTTGGAGAAAGAGATCCTGCAATTATCTCTACAGTGGATATATGCTTTTTTTGTGAAAATTCCCATCCTAAAATAAAATTAACCAACCCCGGCGAGAAACCACAGCCCGCAATTACAGTTATATTAGAACCATAAATATCCCTCTTGTATTTAATATAAAATTGGGGGTCGGTATCTGAAATATCAATCAGATCCTTGTTACATCTAAGTGCTAATTCAAGAGAACTCCTCCCTACTGAACCGGGTAAAGCTCCGAGGACAAGAGAAGAGCCCTTTGCTTTCCGTGAGTCATCGGTTAAGATAACCTTGAACCGACTATTAAGAAAATAATATAAGGCGTATCCTATCTTACCATAACCTAAGACTGTTATCTTTTTAGACCGTTTCATAATCAACATTGCCATAATTTAGGAATGTACATACTTGCGAAATGAATCAAAGGAGTATAATATCTTAGAGTCTTTGACTTTTTACCAAGTCTATTATTCAATCTTCTCGCAATAGTATTTACAGAAATTTTATGGGGGTCGATCTTTTTTGAAGCAACAACAAAACAATACTCACTTCCACAACTATAGGAGGGCATACAGAGTCTAACCGGATAGACATATTTAAAAAAGCCTTTAATAATATTGATAAAACGGCGCAAAATTAAATCAAAATCAATAAAAGCACCCATTTGAAATATAGCAATCCCTTCGCGAGTAAGTGCCTTGTATACCGATCTGTAAAAATCACTTCTAAAAAGCACTTTTCCCGGTCCAACAGGATCTGTAGAGTCAACTATAACTACATCAAAGAAATTATCATAACGACCGATAAAACGCCTCCCATCTTCAAAATAAACTCTTAAACGTTTATCAGAAAAAGCCCCCTTTGAAACAAAAGGGAGAAGCTTTTTACATATCTCAATAACCTGACGATCAATTTCAACCTGATAGATCTCTTCCAATGGATGTTTTACTGCTTCTCTAATAACTCCTCCATCACCTCCACCTATAACTAAAAGACGTTGTGGAGAAGGATGACTCAATAAAGGAAGATGGGTAATAACTTCATGATAGATAAACTCATCAATCTCAGAAAACTGAATTATATTATCTAAAGCAAGGATTCTACCAAACCCAGGACTTTTAAAAATATGTATCTTTTGAAATTCCGTTTTTCCATAGTAAATATCCTTTTCAATTTTAAATGCATCAAATTTACAACGCCTTACTCCCGGCAGAGGAGTCTCAAAAAACCACTCTCGGGAATCTAAAGTTATCTTTTTATTCATAAAAGAGTACCTCTGCGTACGTGACGGATCTTTACTTTCTTCGGGCAAAAGACATTTTTTAAATATTCTAAAGCTTTAATGGGTTGGGCATTTTTCCCACACGTAAAAACATCCACCGCCGCATATCCGTATTCGGGCCACGTATGTAGTGAAATGTGGGATTCGGCAAGAAGAATAACGCCGGTTATTCCTTGTACAGGGAATTTATGAATAGCAACTTTTAAAGGTGTGCTATTAGATTGGCGGGCTGCTTCAAAGAGAATTTTTTGTAGTTCATCTTCATCTTCAACAAAATAAGCCGGTGCATAAAAATCTGCCGTTAAATGAATAGAAAAAGATGCTCTTTTTTTGTTTTCAGATTTTTTATTTGACTCTATCTTTACCGATGCCCCCATTTTACTTTATCAAAAAAAGAGCAACTCATATCTTATTAAAGTTCAAGAAGATTATAACAAATCAAAAAAAAAATTCAATATTTTTTAAAATTTTTTGTATTTTTTATTTACACTGCCCGGTCTGGACTCGAACCAGAACAGCGAGACCCAAATTCTCGTGTGCTACCAATTACACTACCGGGCAAAATAAATATTATCTAAAGGAAGAGGTAGCCCCGTGATTCCTCGAAGACTTCTCTTTCTCGTATGCTTCCAAAACTCTCTTTTGGAGATACTCACGAAAAGACTGTGTAATAGGATGTGCAATATCCTTATGTTCTGTTTGGGAATTTACGGAAGTCTGAGGGCGCACCGGCTGAGATAGGACACTACCACATTGATTGCAATATTTAGCACGCGATTCATTTTTAAATCCACATTTAGAACAAGGATACTTTATTCTTCTTGAAGGCATAGCGATAAACAAACTCCCCTGGCCTTCAATTACCTTTATATTTCTTACCACAAAGGCATTATCAAAAGTAACTGTAGCATATGCCTTTAATTTCTTATCAGGAGACTCCTTTAAGAATATTCTCACTTCAGTTATTTCCATACCTTATATCCTCCTTGTTGTAAATTTATATCGTGTGTGTTAAAATTAATCTAAACTTACTACTTTTACAATGTTGTTCTTTATACCATTGCGCCTCCTTTCTTGAAGAAAAAATAACAAACATCGCTGGCCCACTGCCAGACATAAAAATATTTTTTGAACCTTTCTTTTCTAAATTATTTTTCAATTTATTAAGCATTGGATATAACTTTAACGTAACCATTTCTAACTGATTATAAATATTTTTTTCTATCAATGAAATGTTTTTTTTTAACAATCCTTTAATAAGCATTTTAACATTCGGATTTTCTTTTGTCAATTGTAGTGATGGTTTTTTCACACGATCTAATTGTAAATAAATATCTTTGGTCAAAATTTTTATATGCGGTAGAATAAGCAAATGCCAGTATTTGCTCTTTATAGGAAGGGGTTCAATATTATCTCCTCTCTCTTTTCCTAAGGCAAAGGGGTAGTTATATAGAAAGAATGCTACATCGGCACCTAGTTGCTTTGCATAGATAACTAATTGTTCCTTCGAGATATTAAGCTTCCATAGCTTATTTAATCCTAAAAGTACTGCCGCGGTATCACTTGAAGCTCCTCCCAGCCCGGCAGCAATAGGAATGGATTTTTCTATATAGATATCCACTCCTCTATTTATGTTTAAAGAGCTTCTTACTATATCTACTGCTCGATAGATGATATTTTCTGTATCAAAATGAAGATCCTTTGAATCACTATGGATACTTATGAGAGAATCTGATCGCTCTCTAATCAGAATTTTATCATAGAGATTTATACGTTCAAAGAGAGTAATAATATTATGATAACCATCTGGTCTTTTATCAAAAACTTTTAAATAAAGGTTTAACTTTGCGAATGATTTAATAAAAATAGGGCTACTCACTAAAGAATTTTCTTTACTGCCTTTTCTATATCTTCAGCTAAAAGATTATACTCTTTAAGTAAATCCTCATGTTCTCCGGACTGACCAAATCTATGTCTTATGCCTACGCGCATAATACGAACAGGATACTCTTCGGTAAGCACCTCATTAACTGCGCAGGCAAGACCCCCTGTTATACTATGCTCTTCGCATACAATTATACCTTTTGTCTTTTGAGCACACTCTATTAATATCTCTTTATCTAACGGTCGTAAGGTATGTATATTTATTACACGTGCCTTAATATTTTGATTAGCCAATAGTTCAGTTGCACGTAAAGCTTCATAAACCATAAGACCACACGCAATAATACTGATATCATCGCCTTCTTTTAAAATCTGTGCTTTCCCTAAAACAAACTCTGGCTTGTTTTCTATTGTAGGAAATTTAGCTCTCCCTAGTCTTATATAAAAAGGCCCTTCTGTATTATAGGCAGCTCTCACGGCCTCCGCAGTTTGTGGTCCATCGCAAGGCACGATCACTTTCATATTAGGAATAACTCGCATAAGGGCAATATCTTCAAGAGCCTGGTGACTTGAACCATCAGGCCCTACGGTAATACCTGCATGTGAAGCAACTATTTTTATATCAAAATTATTATAACATATTGTATTTCTTATCTGATCCCACGCTCTACCGGTAGCAAACATAGCAAAAGTAGAGACAAATACAATCTTACCACAACTTGCAAGACCCGCCGCAGTAGCCATCATATTTTGCTCTGCTACTCCAAAATTGAAAAACCTATCCGGAAACTCTTTAGCAAAAAAAGAAGTCCGTGTAGAACTTGAAAGATCAGCATCTAAAACCACAATATCGTTGTTTTTTCTACCCAATTCTACTAGCGTTTTTCCATATATATCTCGTTGATATAGCATTTCCATCTTATAAATTTAAAAAATTTTAAATTATTCTAATTCTTTTAAAGCCCTTTCTGCTTCCTCTTTTGTAGGGGCTCTCCCATGAAAATCTACTACGTTTTCCATAAAGGACACACCTTTACCTTTAATGGTATGAGCAATAATCACCTGCGGTTTTTCTTTGATTTTCATTACTTCATTATAGGCATCTAGAATCTGATTCAGATTGTGTCCATCTATCTCTAAAATATACCAACCGAAAGCATGCCATTTCTCCACTAAAGGTTCCAAATTCATAATTTTATCTACACTACCATCAATCTGATAATGATTATAATCAACAATGGCAGTAAGATTATCACAACGATAATGGCTAGCAGCCATTGCTGCCTCCCAAATATTCCCCTCTTGTATTTCGCCATCACCTAAAAGTACATATACCCGATAATTCCTCTTATCAATTTTAGCTGCTAAACTCATCCCTAAAGCAACAGAAAGTCCTTGTCCTAAAGAACCACTTGCCACATCTACACCAGGGGTTCTCCGATCAGGGTGTCCTTGTAAAATAGAACCTAATTTTCTTAAATTATAAATCTCATCTCTTGGGAAATATCCACATTCTGCTAAAACTGCATACCATAAAGGACAGCAGTGTCCTTTAGATAAATGAAATCTGTCTCTATCTGGCCAATTTGGATCGTTTGGATTATGCTTAAAAATAGGTTCACCAGAAATCAGTTTACCAAAATAAAGACATGTGACTAAATCTGCAGCAGAGAGGCTACCCCCCGGATGTCCACTACCTGCTATACTTAACATCTGGATAATCATGCGTCGAATCTGCTTTGCTTTTTTCGCTAATATTCTTATCTCTTCCTCATTATAAATTAACATCTTTAATTTTATTCTAATTTGAAATTAGAGAAAATTCTCTCGTAATTTTAAAAATAATCTTTAATATTCTATAGATAATGATTAAGAATTGAATTCTCTCACGTTGTAAATATTTAAATGATAATTAAAAATACTTAAATTTTAATCTAAAGTTTTAAGTCTCTACTAAATTAAGATCAGATAAGATACTGAATATAATCGGCTTCAAAAATTTTTCTTATCTTTATCAAAAATACATACAAAATGGCTTATCTTTAAAAATATTTAACACTATATTAATATCATTTATTAACTCCAAGGACGCTTTTTAAGATGGCGGAGTCTGCGACGCATTTTTTTTCGCTTATGGGTCTTTATTTTACGCAATTTTCTTTTACGTCCACAAGGCATACCAGCCTCCTTAATATATTACTTTATTTAAAGAATACTCTACTATCCCCTGTGCTCCTGCTCTTTTTAAAGCAGGGATAATTCGACGCACCAACTTCTCGTCAATGATTGTCTCTACTGCTAACCATTCTTTCTGACTTAAAGAAGAAACTGTCGGATTTTTCAAAGCGGGTAATATAGCTAATACTTTATTCAAATCTTTTTTTCTTACGTTCATCTTCAAACCTACCTTTTCTTCCGCGATAATTGCTCCTTTTAGAAGCAAAGCTATCTCATGGATCTTACTTTTTTTCCAAGGATGCCTATAAGATTTTATATTTGCGATAAACTGAGTAGTAGATTCACACACGCAAGCAATTTCTTTCAATTTATGAGCCTTAAGGCTTCTTCCTGTCTCAGTTAACTCTACAACCGCATCCACTAACCCTACACTCACCTTTCCCTCTGTAGCCCCCCAACTGAATTCTACCTCTGCATTAATACGATTTTTTTTTAAATAATCATTTGTCACATTGACTAACTCAGTAGCAATCCTTTTTCCTTTAAGATCTCCTAATGACTTTATAGAAGAATTGTCCGGGACTGCCAAAACCCATCTTACTTTATTTAAACTCTGTTTAGCATAAACAAGATCACATATACGTTTTACGTTAGAATTATTTTCCAAAATCCAATCATTCCCTGTAATACCACAATCAAGATCTCCTGACTCTACATACCGTGAAATCTCCTGGGCTCTTAACAATAATGGTTCAATTTCAGGGTCATCAATGGAAGGTAAATATGAACGCTCTGAAACAGAAAGATTAAATCCTGCCTTTTTAAACATCCTAAATGTCGCTTCTTGAAGACTACCTTTAGGCAAACCTAATTTTAAAATCTGTTTATTCATCTTTTTTAAGATATTGAACGAGTTCTCTTTTAAATTTACGACGATTATATATCTTTTTACTTTCTTTTATCCTTGTACGAGGATTTATCTTCCAAATCTTACGTATCTTAATCTCCTTAGACACAGATTTTTATTATAACTCTTAAGAATAAATCTTATATATTATATTATCCTTTATTAAATAAATCAATAATTTTAATATAATCTCTAAAAATCATTAAATATTAAAAAAACAAAATTTGTTTACAAAAGTAGATAAATTATGTTTATTTTGACTTAGTTATTATTTTATTATAGAATTATCTGTGTTTTTTTTATTAAAATTTATAATTTTTTTACGTCCATTCCTCTCTGAAGTATTTTTCTCTACTTTGACATTATTATTCTCTATAATTTTATTAAGCACTCTTTCTATTTTTATTATAACTAAAAAAGATTTTAAAAAAATTAAATCTTCTATTTTTATTTTATTTCCTTTTATCCTAACTTTAATTATATCTGTCCTCTTCTCGCAAAATTTTATTGTAAGTATAACTCAACTACATAATTATATCATATATATTCTAGCTTTTTTTGTTGCTAATTTATTTAACATTGAAGAAAAAAAACAAATTATAAATATCTTCATATTCTCTTCTTCTGTGATTAGTATCTTAGCCATCATAAAATATCTCTTAGAACTTAGATATTTTTTTAGTATAGAATATATTCAGATTAAAAGAACGTCATTCCCTTTAGTTAATCCTAATACATTGGCAGGATTTCTTATATTATGCATTCCTTTTGTATTGGATAGAAAAAATCTCTACCCTTTGCTTTTTATAATATTAATTACTATTTTACTCACTAAATCTTTTGGTGCCTCTATAAGTTTATTTTTTGGTTTGGTTATGTATCTCTATTTAAAAGAGAAAAAAAGCTTAAGAGAGATTATAAAAATAACATTAATGATAAGTATAATAATTATATATATTTTTTATATAAGACAGAAAACATACGCGGAAATGAGTTTATTTTTATCTTTTAAAAGAAGGTGTGATTATTGGAAACAAACATTTAATTTAATAAAAATGCATCCTTTTATAGGCTGGGGATTAGCAAACTTTAAACTCACATCTACCCTTTATAGCCATAATTTATTACTTCAACTGTTAGCTGAGGTAGGATTATTGGGAACAATCTCTTTTATATGGCTTATTATTCTATCTTTTAAATATACATTTTTAAATATTAAATATTCTTTAGATAAAATTTTATATCTTCAAATTTTTATTGCTAATACTGTGTTTTTAATTCATAATTTGCTAGATTTTACCTTTTTTTTACCAGAAGTTTCATTTTTTTGGTGGCTTTTTTTGGGGATGGGTATGTATAATGGATAATTGTATTATATTAAGAAAAATCAGATTGTTTTTTATATTCTTATTTTTGATTTGGATTTCTCTTTATGGACAGACTTTTCAATTAAAATACGATGTCATTACTTTAAACCTGATTTTTATTATATTCGTACTTTCTCTTCTAATTGAATTACCACAAAATTTTTTAGTAATGGATGTTATTCTTTTGTTTTATATATTTATAATCGCTTTAGGAGTAAATTTTTATGAAAATAAAACTTCTGTATTAAGACACTATTCTTTAAATATTTTCCCTTCTTATCTATTATACTTTTCTTTTAGAAAAATTGAAAAAGAGGAGATTTTAACTATTGCTTTCTCTGTATCTTTTTTATCTTTTTTAATAACGCTTCTGGGATGTTATGAAATAATTTTTAAAAAAAACATTATCTATGAATTTTGGGTTAATAATCCTTACTACTATCGTTTTCTCTATCGAACACCACGGATGATGTCTACATTGATTCATCCCACTATTCTTGGATCATTCTTGGCAGGAACTGTTTTTTTTGTCTACTTTATATTTTCTATAATTAAAAAAATATACAAGCCATTTATAATTTTTATAATTATATTTTTATTAACAGCAATATTATTTTCTTTTTCGCGTGGGGTAATTATTTCGTTTTTAATATCAACCTTTTTTTATCTTTATCTACAGAGAAAAACTTATTATATAAGATTCATAATTATAGGAATATTGATACTTTTTATTTTTTTATCAATCTTTCTCAAAAATCATCCTTCGTTTTACAGATTCTCCATTGATTATCCTTTGTTATCTTATTGTAAAGAAATTAAGTTAGAAAATTTAAATATATTAATGAAAATATTAAAAGGACATCCTTTTTTTGGCATAGGAATAGGAAATTATCATATGAAGTTTAAAGATTATATCACCGATAAACAAAAAAATATTGAAGTTCTTATTAAACAAAAAGGTTATGATCATGCAGAATGGCATACCGCTGATAATATGTATATCTCTATTATAGCTGAAACAGGTATCCTGGGTAGTCTCTTGTTCTTTATTTTTTTGTTTTTATTATATCGTAGGGCATTTTCTACTTTGAAAATAAAAGAAAATTTATATCACAAAAATATTATTACTGTATGTGTTAGTGGAATTACAGCTTTACTTATAAGTATGAATACTTATGACTTATTTTATTGGATTAATCCTTTACTTCTTTTTTGGTTTTTAGTGGGATTAACAAGAAGTCTACTAATAGAGTAAAAAAATATTTGCAAATTTATTAAATTTGGATATAATAAGTATGTAATTAATATTGAAAAATGCAAAATACAAAATTAAAAAATAAAAAGAAATACCAAAAGCCTGTCTTAAAAAGAATCGCCTTTAGAAATATTGATCTTAAACCTGCAATGCTTGTATTCTGGAGAGGGCAAACCCAGACGACTTTTGGAAACGCCTGTAGCGAGTTCTAAAATAACCACCGAAATTAAAAATTTCCTCTTAAATCTTCAGCATGTTACTTCAAAGAGGAATGATTATATATTAATCCACAGAAAGATTCCCCGTCTCTATTGTATTTATAAAAAAATATATGATGAATTTAAATCTAATTACAGATTAGTTTCTTTTATGAAGAACGATTATCTAAATTTAAAAAAATGGTCATATGTACCAACACCAAATATTAACATAAAAAATAAAAAACATCAAAATGTAATAATTGGCTTAAGAGTATCTGAAGAATGCAATCTTGCATGTAAATACTGCTTTAATAAAAATAATATGTTAAACAGAAAGGCTATAAAATATATGTCGGAAGATATAGCTAAAAAAACAATTGATTTTCTTATTCCTCAGTTTAATAAAAAAAATATATCTATCGTATTTACAGGGGGAGAACCATTACTTAATTTTAAAGTTATAAAATATGTTCTAAATTATATAAAAAAGAAATACAAAAATATAAATTTTGAATTTAAGTTAACTACTAATGGTACAATTTTAAATAAAGAGATTGTAGAAGAAATAATTAAAAATAACATTAAGGTTATAGTGAGTTTAGATTTACCCCCCTCTCAACATGACTATAATCGCCCATTTAAAAATAAAAAACCAAGTTTTAAAATTATAAAACATAATTTAGAGCTACTTTTAAGAGATATACCTGCAACAAATATTCTATTACGTACTACTCTTCCTTATAATACTAAATTCACATTCAGGGACATAGTTACAAGCTTCTATAGATTAAAATTACCTACAGAAAATATTGCTATAGAAACAGAATTTGGCAAAAGAATCTCTTATTCTCAAATATGTAAATTAGATGATCAGAAAAAATTATTTATAAAATATGAAAGAAATTGCCTTTTTAATTCCGGAGACACTAAAGTGCTATATAAAAAAGAAATTATTGGTAATATTCTATATACTATTATTAGTGGTAAGAAAGCTATAAATGAATGTATACCTATAGAATCCGGCATAACAGTTAATCCTATCGGAGAATTTTATCTTTGTGATGTTTCAGTAAATAAAGAGGAGTTCTATTTAGGAAATATATATAGCGGCTTCGAGGAAAGAAAAATAAAAGATTTAGAAAAAAAATATTATAATGATTGCTCAAGTTGCTGGGCAGTAAGCTTCTGTGGAAAATTCTGTTTTCTTATAAGAAACAATAAAAATATCCTTTCTAAAAACTGCTGTAGGCTAAAAAATGATTTTATTAATGATTTACATTTTTTCTTAAATTTAAATTGTAAACAAATCAAAAAGTTAATTTTATCAGCTGTCTATTTTACTAGAGATAAAAATTATATAGCCTCCCACTCTAAAAATATTGACTTCTTTCTAGGAATATATAAATTTTTAAATCAGAATAATAAATATATTAAACCCGTAAATCTCCTCCCTTATTAGATATATGAATCAGCGATTTTATCTTAAGATTTTAAATAAGAATACAAATCTATTACAAATTCTATAATTCTAAAAGATCTTATAATCTATTCTTTTCCATCTTTATGCTATAGTCTAAAAGAGGCGGATATTTTAAGGAATCTATTTATACTCTTCCGAACTCTCAAAATCATATTTGCTTATCCAACCATCCACCTTTAAAACCTTATCCTTTTTAAAAAATATTTCTTTTGTATCCTGTGTAGAGTAAATTTTTTATTTAAGTGATTCATAAAGATATAATACTATCTATTAATCTACTTTTAATGATAAAATAACCAATTCTTCACCATTCTTTAAAAACGATAACATACTTTTCTTCCTTAATTTTCAATTTTATAAGTATCTCTTTTAATAATATTAATTATAAAATCATCCTTATTTTATATCTTTATTTATGAGACATATAAATACTTCTTTCTAACTCTAACATTCCGTCTTCCAAAGATAAAATAAATATATCATTATTTATATCTAATAATCTCCTTAATTTAACATCTGACATTATTTATTATTTAAGAAGTATTCTTTTTTTTAACACCTTATAATCACTATTATTTTTATAACTTTATATTTTTTTGTATATACTCATCAAGCAAAATCACACCACTGCTTTTATTACTTTCATTAGGTTCGATTATCTTTAGCGGATCATCCCAGAGGACAATATAATCTGTATTGTTTCTTTCTAAATCCTCAATAATTTTTTGGATAGTATTAGGTATTAGTAAGACCGGGATGGATTTCAAAGTATTTTGTTGTACTATCTCGCTCAGATAAAAAGTAAAATAACACATCATTACTCAATACTTTATCATGTCTTATATTACCCACAAATATCTTTTCATTGAGTTGTGTAAATTCTTGAATATACTTGACAGAAGTATATGCGCGTAGATAAACACAGGATCCTCGTAAAATTCTTTTGCTCTCGTAAAATCGATCTTTAATATATAATTATCTTTTTTATATTGCAATGATTTTAAATATATAGACTTAATCTCAAAATAAAATAAAAATTAAAATAAATATAATTTTAACAAATGTTATCTTAAACATATATAATTTTGAAAAATTTTTACCCCAGAATTCATCCAAGAGAAAATTGATTTTTCATCTATACATTTTGATTTTTTATACGATAGGATCTAAAACAAGCAAATAAAAAAATAAATATGGGCAAATAAAATATCAACGTTTCAAGCCTTAATTCAGGGAAAGGTAAATTTCTTACCTTTGGATAAATAAATTAGGAAAAAATATAATATCATAAACTATCTCAAAAAATGCATTTGTCAGATAAAAATAAATTATTATTGGCAAAGTAATAACTGACATTCCTAAAATCAGACAAAAAACTCCTTTTTGATTATCTTATAATTCTTTTGATTTTTTGCTAAAATAGATAGGAAGAGAACAATAAATGTATAAGCTCCAAAATCCTGTCTAAAGAGAGTAACTAAACCATTTAATATTCCGGTTATAAAAAACCAGAATATTTATTTCTTATATAACCTACTACACTTAAAGAACAAAGGATAGAAAACAAAATGGCCACCTGTCGTGGCCTTAAGTAAACCATATAACTTTTTAACTACAGAACTGATAATAAAAATCCTAAGAATGCGTAAATAAAAGAACATATTCTCTTAATAAATATATAAATACTCGTCACAGTTAAGGCAAAATAAAACATGCTAATATTCTCTGGTATGTAAACTTATTCCGAATAATTTAAATCCTATGCTAAGCAAATAAAATACACCTAGCGAGTACAACGTCCAGAAATCTCTATAGGGAACTTCCCTTTTAGAATACAGAGCGCTCCGTAAGCGGTGATTCCTTCATCATAAAGATATGTATAAAAATTTATATCCATATAAAAAATAAATGAAGGAGTATAAAAATAAAAAAATATAATCAACCAATTAAATAGTTTATTTTATAAATATAATTTATAAAAATTAGTAAATTTATTATACTTAAGAAATTAACCTTCTGAAATATAAGACTTATATGTCACTACATTAAATTTATTTCTCTTTATTTATCTTCGGAATAGAATCCATTTACACTATAAAAATGTCGACTAAAATAGATATTAACTAATCTACTAATATTCTATTATTAGATAAAAATTTGACTACTGTATTATAAATCTTCTTAACTTCAATTGCATCCATACAATTGGGTTTTTTATTACAGGTATGTTTATAGCAAGGGGAACAGGGAATTTCGGAAATAATTTTTTCTCCTCTTCCATACAACTCTATTTCCTGATGACAGGTAGGACCAAAAATGGCTAAAATCGGCCTTTTTAAGGCAATGGCTATGTGCATGGTTAGAGTATCCCCGCTGATTACCAAATTACAGCGTTTAACCAAACCAGCAAAATTTTTAATCGGGTTATACCCCGAATCTATAATCTCAAAATTAACTAATTCTTTTATTCTTTTATTTATCTCTAACTCTAAAGGCCCACCCAGAAGAATTATTTTTATATCCAAATTTTTATGTAATCTATCTATTAGTTCTACAATTTCTTGTATAGACAACATCTTATTGGCGAATCTTTTTCCCGCGCCTGTACTTATCCCAATAACTATATCGTCTTCTTTTATTTTTTTATTTTTAAAAAATTCTTCAGCAAATTTAATAGCTCTAGCAGGCAACTCTAAAATATATTCATAATTTAAACTGAATTTTATCTCTGCGCATTCAAAGATAAGCTCTTGATATGTTTTTTTATTTTTATAGAACTTCAACTCATCGTCTAACCCCAATTTTACAGAATATTGAGAACCAGGATTTAAAGGAATAATTTCACCATCCCTCCCAAGCCCAAAACCCTTTTTCTCTTTTGCTTTAATTAAATTTGCTAAAGCCAAAGCAGGGTAATCTTTATCCAAATTTATTAAAAAATCAAACTCTTCAACTAGAAGTCCCAAGATACTCTCTAATTTCAAAGAAAATAGCCTATCGATATAAATATTACCATCCAAGACTTCTAAAGAATCCTCGTAGGTAAGCCAGCTTATCTGGCTTATAGGATATTTCTCTTTTAATCCATGCAGAAGCGGAGTAGTTCTTAAAACATCTCCTTTTGAACCCAATTTTATAATTAGAATTCTTTTCTCCATCTTAACTTAATAGGTCTATTTAAATAGATAAAAATTACATAAATTACGAGGTAAATAAAGATAAAAATATTAGCTATAAAAATCGGAATATAAACTAAATACTCATCTAAAGTCTTTCTTTGTAATAATGACCATTTATGCTCCTCATGGTAAACATAAGTTCTTCTCCTTACAAATAAAACACAAGCAATAGTTATAATTACATCTAAAGTTAATAAAACAATAAAATCAAATCTTTTTCTATTTAACCAAATCAACTCAATCGCAGGCCTTATCTTTTTAGGTAAAAATCTATTTTTACTAACTACAATTTCAATATCCGTTAAATTGTTCTTTATAAATTCAACTCTGTAGGGATGAGTCAAAACTGTTATCTCTACATCCTTAAAACTATTTCTTAAATTATTTATACAGGAAAAAAGATGTCCAAATGCTGAATATCCATTATCTACTACTATAATTTTAAAATTTAATATTCCGCTCTGTTGTCGCTCCAATTTCAAAAATAACTTTCCTATCTTTTTTAAGAATCTTTCTTTTGGCATAACTATAAGATTAAATCTATTCTTTCATTACAAGGACAGATTTCAAAATTACAAGTTAAAGGTTCATTTGATAATCCAAAATTATCATCCCCAAACATCCCAATTATAGATTTTTCTTTTAAGCCATTACTAAAACCACCGCAAGGATAAATTTTATTATTGGGATGTATCAATGCATAGATTACGCCTGCCAAACATAACTTTCCTTTCGTATCAGGCGTTTTTACATCAAAAGTTTTGCCTCCTCTTGTTCCTAAAAATGGATTTATTATTTTAAGTTCTTCTTCTATATAAGAATCCGGATACTTTCTACCATTATATTCACCATAAAATGGTTGCAAAAACATTTTGGTTCCGTATTTAGAAAATTTCTCTTGATAAAACATTATATCTTCTATTTGTGGTGGCCAGGCAACGAAAGAAGGCTCTAAATTAGGTTTTATTTCTTTTAACATTAAAAATCTTTTTATAAATTCATCAAAATTTGCAAAATACGGGTGAAACGATGGTCTAATTTCCACATTATTTATATTTACTTTTTTTAAAAAACTATCTATATCAAAAGATAAATTTGTAATTATTTCGATTATATGAAGTTGAGATAGCTCGTTAATTAAATCCGTAAAATTTGGGTAAAGAAAGGGTTCTCCTCCGGTAATAGAAATTTTAACCTGTCCATATTTAGAATAGATATTGCTCCAAAAGCCTATTATTTTTTCTAGAGGTAAATAAATATTTTGATGCTTTAATTCTTCCCACTTCCCATTAAACCAGCAGTAAGGACATCTATAGTTACATATCCAGTGTATATCCCAGTTAAAAGAAATCTGTTTTTCTTTTAGTATATTTTTCTTACAGATTTCTACTTTTTCTTTTATATATTTATTATGCGTATCCAATTTTAAATATTTTAAATAATTTCCTAAGGCATTTTTAAAATCATTCTTTGACTCAAAGAAATGACCTAAATTCCAGTATTTATCCTGTTCAATAGATGTCTCCAATCCTAAACCTACATTTCCTCCTAACGAAGAAACAAATTCTGAAAAAATCTGGGCTCTTTTTAGCCTTACAGGATATGTATTGATCCCATCCTTTGACTCCCAGTATAAATTATTTATTGGATTAGGAATAATTCCAAATTCATCTAAATGTTTTTCTAAATAACTGTACGGC
>JAMWCP010000067.1 GCA_023819665.1 Candidatus Omnitrophota bacterium | reverse complement strand
TAAGCACAATTGCCTGGCAGAGTTTATCTAAGTCTTTGATTCTGGTCATCTGTTTTGCTGCCTGTCTTAGTGCCCTTTGATACCGGCGCTGTTCTTTCAGGAGGAGATCTTCTGCCCGCTTACGTAAGGTGTTAAAGATAAAGATACCCAAGGCAGTTAAAATTCCAAATAAAAGCATAGGAAACCACCAGAGACTTGTATGTATAAGCTTAGAAGCAATCCAGAAAGGAATAAAGACGATAGGAAAATAAACTAAAGCAAATATGCCAGCGCGGGTGAGAACGATGTTGATGTCGAGGAGATGGTGTTTGACGATGGCGTAGGTAATAATGGTTGCTCCAAAACCAGTAAAAAGAAATCCAAATGGAAAGAACTCTACACCATAGTCAGGTATAAAATCTATCCCTCCAATAATTGCAAATACATATGCCCAAAATAAATATCTAGATTGTAATTTTTTTAAAGGAGGAATGGCTTTTTGTCTTATGATAGAAAATAAATTATAAAGTCCTCTGTAATATATAAAACCAAACCATAATAAGAATATAGGGTGTATCAAACTACCGGCTTTAGGATAATATCCCCACCAATGTTTTGCAGGATAAATTAATAAATCAGAAAAAATAGTGAATCCTATAAATAAAAAACTTATCAGATAATTTATTAGAATAAATTTTTTTTCTTTATCCTTTATCTCCAAGAATATCGATACAAAATGAAAAAAGGTCGGAGCAATTAAAATAATCGAGACAAATACTAACTTAAGCCATAGCTTTGCAGTTCCGTAATCAGTAGCTAAATATGCCATACCACACCCAAAAATCCATCCCACTGCGCCAAAATATGCTAAGTAAGCCAACGTTTCTCTTCTCTTAAAGAAAAGAACGAGACTCACTGTAAAAATCCACATACTAACTATAAAGTTTGGAATCGCATATGGATTAAAATTATACATGGTCTTTTTCAGTATTAAGCGAATAAGTGGTGACTGGGGGATTCAATATATATTGTAAATCGGCGTAAAATGCTGCCTCTATGCAATAATTTCTTAAGCCGAGCAACTTAAGATCCTTTGCATACTCACTTTCCCCTAATTCAAAATAAGAAAAATGTGAAAATCTTGCAAAGCATTTTTTACCTTTCCAATCCACAGGTGATTTTAATATTTTATTATCTTTAATTGAATAAATATTAAAAGTGGTCTGAAGTTCTTCCTTTCTCCTACTTTGTTTTCTCACCATAAATTTGATTACGCATTTGCCATCTTTGTTTACCTTCATAATCCGATATGTCGGAGTATCTTCAACCTCTATATCTGCAATAACCTTGGGATAATTCCATACCTTTACACCCGCTGTAAGTGCTTTTTCGTCAGAAACGAAGAGCCGATACATGTAAATACCAAAATTAACATTCTTATTATAGAACAAAGCAGAAAAAAATGGTAAAGCAAATTTGGTATCAAAAAATATGGGGATACCTATATCTAGTTCACTAAAAGGACCTATTGAGGTATCATAGTGACACAAACCGATTAAAGAAACTAGAGCTTTTGAAGGTAATATTTCTACCGGCCTGAATCTCTCGGTTGGTAAAATATCAATTATTTGTTTAGTAGAAGCAATAAAAATACCTACCATTGCAACATCTTTATAATAACGTATTGGTAGCTCTATCTCTTTATCATCAATAACAACTTTCTTAACTTCAACTGATTTAAAAAGCAATTTATCTTTATACATATGTATCCCTAATCCACTCAAAAGTTCTTCGTAACCCCTCCTTAAGATCTATCTGCGAACTATAACCTAATTCATTCGCAATTTTGGATACATCGCAACCAAGATTCATAGATAAAACTTTTATGCTATATAATTCAATACTAAATATTCTAAATAATTTTTCAAGAATATTATAGATAAGCCAAAATATATTTCCTAACCAATTTGGCAAAAAAACAATCTTTATTTTAGCACCAATTATCCTTGATGATGTCTCTAAAATTTCATTAAGAGTATAAGCTTTTTGATCTGAAAGATTATATATTCTGCCGATACTTTCCAAATGTTCTCCCACTAACAGCAACCCATCTATAAAATTATCTATATAGCTAAGACTTCTAAAATTATCGCCATCCCCTATAACAAATATTTTTTTCTTCTTTATGAGATTGAGAAAAAATTTAGTCACTACTTCTGTCTCAAAAGGACCATATACTACAGAACCTCTTACTATTACAATTGGCAAATTATAATTGTGAAAATAATGTAAAACCAACCTTTCTGCTTCTAATTTAGTTTTACCATAAGGAGTGATGGGTTTACATGGTGAATTTTCATCGAGCAAGGTCTTACTCGAAGGCGGTTGATATACAGCTATACTACTTACATATATAAAATTTTTTATTTTGCTGTTTTTACAAATTTCGAGTAAATTTTTTGTTGCTATCACATTACCTATATAAAATTTGCTAGTTTGTCTAGAGCTCACTATCCCTGCCAAATGATATACTAGATCGATTCCTTCCAAAATACCTTCGAGACTCTTTGGCTGTAACAAATCGCCCTCATATAAATCAACTCTAAAGTTTTTTAGATTGTTTATATTGCTGGCCTTTCTTACTAGACATCTAACCGAATGCCTCGCTTCAAGTAATCGTTTCACTAAATGGCGCCCAATAAAGCCAGTAGCCCCTGTTACTAATATATTCATCTAAGATTAATAATTGCTACAGCACGAACCCACGCAGCGCTTGTACCTTTAAGTTTTATAGGAAAAACTGCTACCTTAAAACCATAAGGTGGTAGTTTATCTAAATTAACCAATTTCTCAATATGACAATATTCTTTCTCTCTGCCAACTAAATGCGCGGGCCAAAGATGATTTTTATCTTTGGTTCTTAGATAATCTTTTATCATATTCTCAAAAGGCCTATCAAAACCCCAGGTATCGGTGCCTATAATTTTTACACCCTGCTTAATAAGCCAAAAAACAGCTTCTCTACTTATTCCGGGATAACTCCTAAGATATTCTTTATTTTGCGCGTATTGACTTGCACCAGTCATTATTAAAACTATGTCATTTTTCTTTATGGAGTATTTTATTCTTTGTAAAGCATCTTGAATGTCCTTTAATGTTATTAATTCCTTCTGTTTCTTATCGCGAATGTCTAAAACCACACCATCAGCATAACACCATTCAAGGGGAATTTGGTCTATAGTTTTAGCGGGTCTCCCTTCTGACGCGGGGCCAAAATGCCATGGGCTATCAAGATGAGTTCCTATATGAGTCCCTATATTTATATCTTCCCATGCCAATCCCAGTCCATCAGGAAAATCTTTTGCGGTTATTCTCTTTATACCAAAAAGATAAAGAAATAAATCTTTAAATGGAAATTTCTTCTGAAAGAGAACAGATAATCCTAAAAGAAAAGCGCCCTTTTTGTGTGAGATATATTTAATTTTGACTGGCTGGAGTTCTATTGAGGCATTGTCTATTGTAGCACTTAAATCTATTATCTTTACTTTCTCAAATATTCTATCCATTAAATCTCTTTAAGACAATAATAGAGTTTTTCCCACCAAAAGCAAATGAGTTAGAAAGAGTTATATTGACTTCTTTTTTGATAGGACGATTAGGAACGTAGTTAAGATCGCATTCAGGATCTTTAGTTTTATAATTTATCGTGGGTGGAATAATTCCTTTATTTATAATCATTAAACACGATATAATTTCTAAAACACCCGCAGCTCCTTGCGTATGACCGATCATAGACTTAATAGAAGATATAGGAATTTTATATGCGTGTTTTCCAAAAACCTCTTTTATTACCATCGTCTCATTTACATCATTTAATACAGTTCCTGTACCGTGGGCGCTAATGTAGTCAACGTCTTCTGGTTGAATACCTGCACTTCTTAAAGCAATTTTAATGGCCCTGGCTCTCTGTTCACCACTCGGCTCTATTCCTGCCATTTGATAAGCATCAGTAGTCATTCCCGCCCCTATAATCTCTGCATATATATTTGGAGCATTACGCCTCAAGGCATGCCTTAACTCTTCCAAAATAATTATTCCTGCACCTTCACTTAACACTGTTCCGTCACGATTTTTATCAAATGGAGAGGGAGCGCCGTTACTTTTTTGAGACAAAACATTTGCTTGGCAGAAAGCGCAATATATGTCTTCCGCTATTGGCGCATCTGTACCTCCAGCTATACAAACATCCGTTTCACCAGCCTTGATTCTTTTATAAGCTTCGATTATAGCATTGGAACTCGAGGCGCACCCAACACAAATAGTTTCGGTTGGGCCTTTTATACCAAAAAATATTGATAGTTGACCGGAAGAGGCATCGATAAAACAAGATACCGCAGCAAAAGGACTAACGCTATTGTAACCCTTTGTAAAATATATACGAAGCTGTTCAATATATGAAAGATGTCCACTTAAAGCGGTACCGATTAAAACATTGGTTTCTTCTTTTATTTTGGATGTGAGTTCTAATTTTGCATCTTTGAGAGCCATACAAGTAGCAGCTATAGTAAAGTGTGTTGAGCGATCTGTTCTTTTGACTTTTTTAGCAGAAATATAAACCAAAGGGTTAAAATTTCTTACTTCACCCGCAAGAGAAGCAGGAAATATGGAAGTATCAAATCTGCTAACTTTATCAATACCAGACTTAGCTTGGATGAGAGCATTCCAAAATTCATCTTTACCTATACCATTAGGAGCAATTACACCGATTCCTGTTATAACAACTCTTCTGTTATTATACATATGTCATTTCTTACTTAAAGATCTGGCGACTTCTGCTAAAAATTCCTTCATATCAAATGGTTTAAATATTACCTTACCAAATTTTTCTGCCTTAATATGGCCGTCCGAATCAGCATATCCCGTTATAAAGATTACGGGGATATCCGGTTTCTTATTAGATTTTAGATATTTCTTTATATAATGTATAAACTCCAACCCATTCATATTTGGCATTCTAATATCAACGACAATGAGATCGAAATTTGCTTTTTTAACTTTCTCAATAGCTTGCAAACCAGTCTCAGCAACTTCAGTAACATAACCCTCTCTCTTTAATAGATTACTGATAGTCTTTGTAATTATCTCCTCATCATCTACCACCAGAATCTTCTTTGCCATCTGTTTTCTCCCTAATTATAGTTAATTGTTCTTTCTATTACTTTCTTTATGGTCTCTTGTAAGGTCTTAACATCAAAGGGTTTTTCTATATAGCCGGCAGCGTTTAATTCTAAGGCCCGGTGAAAGATATCCTCTTTAGCATAGGCAGTGATGAAGATTTCTGGGATAGGCTTCCTGTGGTTCTGGGCGAGATACTCCCTGATTTTTTTAACTGCTTCAATACCATCCATATAGGGCATTTTGATATCTGCCAAAATCAGGTCAAAGTCAGATTGTTCTATGAAGGTAAGAGCCTTTAAACCGTGGGGGGCTGTGGTTACATCGTAGCCTTGATGAGTTAATAATCTCTTTAAGGTTATGGCGATTAGCTTATCATCATCTATTATTAGAATCTTCTTTGCCATCTTCTCTTGCCTCCTGTGTCTTTTAGTTTAACATAACTCTTAAAAATTGAGAAGTTCTATCTTTACCCCTTCCCTGTGTAGAGGCCTTGGTGGTGGTGAAGGGAGCAAAGATAGAGGAGAGTTTCTCCTTGCTTATCCCATAGCCATTGTCAGAAAAGACCATCCTTATAAAATCCTGATTGGGTGTTTCTATTCTTAAGGTGATTCTTTTTTCCTTGGTCTGTAAGAGGGCATGAAGGGAGTTATTGGCAAGGTTGACTAAGACCTGCATCAGTTCCTGTTTTGAACCCCTGATGTAGGGTAGGTCTTTGGAGAGTTCTTG
>JAMWCP010000066.1 GCA_023819665.1 Candidatus Omnitrophota bacterium | reverse complement strand
AACTTTATCCAACAGAAAATTTCTTTCTTTTTCTAAATCGTTATTTTTCTGATTCAAAAGTTCAATTTCCTTCTGTAAAGAGAGGAGCTGACTCTTTTTTTCCTCCAGCAGACCGGCTAATCTCTGTAGTTCCGAAGAATTAGTATTGTTAGTGGACTCTAATATTCTAATTTTATTCTCCAAAATAGACTTTTCTGAAATTAAATTTAACTGCTGATTCTCTAAAGAAAAAAGTTTATTTTTTAACTCAGAAATCTGACTTGAAAAAGAATCCCGCTCTTGAGCTACGCTTTGTAGATCTTGTCTGGTTTTTTTGAGCTCTTCTTCCAGCTCAACCGCCCGTTGAGTATCTTTTTTAGTTTTAATGTCTAAATCACTAATTTTTGAATTCAACTCCTCAATATGTTTGGTTAACTCAAAATTCTTCTGGGTAATATTTTTTAGATCCTCATCCTTGCGGTAAATCTCTAACTTTAAAGTGTTAATCTGAGTCTCTAAATCTAACTTTAGTTCATCTCTCTTATCTATGTTCTGCTGAAACTCATTTTTTAACTGCGCCATGTTCCTTTTTAACTCTTCAACCTCCTTCTCTTTTATCATCAGAAGAGAATTTAATTCTTCTAATTTATTTTTTAAATCCTTTACCTGATTCTCTTTTTCTTTTATATAATTCTTAATCCTGAAGATATTTTTCTGAGTAATATCGCCGGAAGGAAGATCATTCTTAGGCCAGACAATCTGATAGGGAGAAGAAAAATTCTCTTCTGAGTTTGAAGAATCTCCTATTCTCTCTACCAAAAATATCTTCTTCAGATCCTTTATCTCCTCGTTTAAAGAAACATAATTGAATTTCAATTCTCTTGCCTGATTCTCTAGCCCTTCCTTTTTGATACTTATTTCTACTAATCTCTTTGATAATTTATTAATCTGGATAATCTGATAAAGGATCAATCCCCAGAAAAATACAAAGATTAAAATAAAAAGATAATTTCTTAAATTTAACTTTTTATCATCTGACATTTCTAAAAATTATTTTTAAATAAAACAGAGTCTTTTTTTCGCCAACCTGCTTTTATTTCTGAATCAATAATTTCCTGGATAAGTTCTCTATCCACCACAAATTTATTTTTTAAAACCAGACTCTTTAATGCTTGATGACAAAGCATGGTAATCCTGCGCGGGTAACCCCGGCTATATTCAAAAATCTCTCTAATTGCCTCATCTAAAAATAGCCGCATATTTCCTTGATAACCTGCCTGTCTAATTCTAAACTCGATCATCTCTTTTGTCTCATCAAAATTAAAAGGATTGAGCACATACTTAAAACTTATCCGGTCAAAAAAATTAGGGATATTTATAATATGAGAATAAAACTCAAGCTGTCCGAGCAGAATCAACTGTAGAAGTTTATACTCATTGGTCTCATAATTTAAAAGTACCCTTAGGGTCTCCAAGGTCGAATCTGTAAGTTTTTGTGCCTCATCAATAATTAATACGACGGTTTTATTTTCCGATACTCCTTTTTGAAACAAAAATCTTTCAATTGCCTCCCTAAGATCTAAAATAGTAGGCTCTTTTATATCCAACATATCTATCTCAAAATTTCTCACCAGATAAGTTAAAAATAACTCCTCATTATCAAAAGAAGGATCCAAAATAATATGAAATACCAGATCTTCCCTTTCTTTTAATTCCCGGATAAGTCTTCTTGAAAGTGTAGTCTTTCCCGTTCCCACATCTCCTAATATTACCGAAAGCCCTCGCTTTAATCTGATCTCAATTAATATGTTGGTTAAAGCAGTTTCATGCTCGCGGGAAAGATAAAAAAAATCTGGATCCGGACTTGTAGAAAATGGTTCTTTAGAAAATCCTAAGATCTTGAAATAACTCATCTTTTGCTCCTAAAAAAAATTAATAAAAAACCCAACTTTTTAAAGTTGGGTTTAATATATCTAATAACTCCCCAAGAAGCATAATGTTTATTTGCATTTTAATAAGTTATTATTTTACAATAACTTTTATTCTTAATTATTAAATACCAATTAGTCGCTTACGAATCAACCTTAAAGAATAACCTTCCTGCATTAACTTCCGAATCTTTTTTAACCTCCTTTCTACCACTGCTCGATCATAGAATCTTACATTTCTTATTTTAAAAGATACCGGAAGAAGTCCTAAATCTGTATAATGATTCACTGATTGATAAGAGACGTGGTATTTAGCTACAATGTCTTTGGCAGAAATGCTCTTTTCTTTATTGATTCTTTTTTGAACTTTAGGCATCGGGGGTTAAATAATACTTCTTTTTAATATAACTTATAATAATTATCATAACTATGGTAGGTTTTATTTATATCATAAATCTTTTCTTTTGTCAACAAAAATATTCTATTATGCTGTTATAATATAAAAATGTAATCTAAGTTTACATTTCAGGTTCAACCTGATTTGTCAATTTGGATATCAAATCCGCTTTACATAAAAAACCTCAAAGCAAAGATGAGGAAAACGGTAGGCAGCTATCTGGCTTATCTCTGCAATCAGAAGCCAGAAAATGCGGGGCCTGAATCTCACCGTAGAAAGAACCCTTTTAAGATAATGTTTACGGTCCTCGCAGTGAATTGCGGTTCTAAAAATTTTAAATCCACTTAACCCTTTTGCTTTAAATCCTAAAGCTTTTAGCTCTTCCACTTTCCATCCGGAATGATGTTCCTGAAGAGGATTTTCGGAATTTACAATCTGGTTTAAGTATCCATTGGGAGTAGTAATGATAATCTTTTTGTAGGCAAAACGGGAAACCCTTTCTATTAATCTGTATCCCTCCTGCTTATTAAAATGTTCTAATACATTTAAAAGTAGCACTGCATCGAAAGAACGAGGTTTGAATTCTATCTCTCTTATATCCGCTCTTATATAATGATGATGTATAGATTTATCTTTACTTTCCAAAATATAAGGCATAAAATAATCTACCCCTACGGAAAATTTCATCCTTTGATATTTAAGCAAAGAATCATAACCGCAACCCAAATCTAAAACTGTATCACAGTCTTTCAATTCTCTCTTTAACCAGTACAAACAATTATGCAGCAAAAAAATCAATGGTTTACTATAATAAAATTTTACTACCTGCTTTATAAAAGACATATTTTATTTTAAGAAATTCTTATATAGAAATCTTAGTGCGGTAATAAATTTATTTAAAAGATCTTTGAAATTTTTAATCTCCAGGAATGTCTTTAATATAAATACAGGATTAAAATAATAACTTAAATAAGCATATGCAATATAATGTTCAAGTTGGATCTTGGACAAATGAGGATA
The DNA here is from genome assembly GCA_023819665.1 of Candidatus Omnitrophota bacterium. Taxonomy (GTDB): domain Bacteria; phylum Omnitrophota; class Gorgyraeia; order Gygaellales; family JAMWCP01; genus JAMWCP01. Next base: position 2,643 of record JAMWCP010000066.1, on the reverse strand, counting down.
ACTAATTATTGAATTTTTAGCAGAGTCTACCGGAATATAATCTCCATAGTAAAGCCAACCATTCTTTTTAGCGATTTCATAGAATTCCGTTCCAGGAAAAGGATTAGCAATACTAAATAGGACATAATTGGGTTTTAGCCTCCTTAATTCTCTCAAGGTTTTTTTTATAGTAAGAGGGGTCTCTTTATCTGAAGCCCCAAAAATAATATTTATCTCTACTTCGATTTTATATTTCTTTAATAAATAAACTGCCTTCTTTGTATCCTCTGCAATCATCTGTTTTTTTATATCCTTTAAAATTTCATCACAAAATGATTCTGTTCCTAAATCCACATAACGACATCCTGCTTCTTTCATCCAGCGTACAGAATTCTCTGTAATCCTATCGGGTCGAGCAAGACATGACCATTCTAAGTTTAAATTCTTTATCCCTCTACAGATCTCAAAGGTTCTTCTTTCATCCCATAAGAATTCATCATCAATTATAGATACAGACCTAAAACCTAACTCTTTTATCTGCCTGAATTCCTCAACCACTCTCTCTGTGGAGTGAAGCCTGGGAGGGGGTTTTTTGCCATAATATTTTTTATATTCTAATTCTCTTGCATAGGATAGAGAGTTCGGAACACAGAAAGTACACTGGGCAAAACATCCCCTTGAAGTCAAAATAGCAGTATGAGGCGTACTTTTTAATTTGGGATTAAAGTAAAAACGATGATCTAAAAGGCTGCGGTCAGGAATAGGAAGGGTATCTAAATCCATTATAAAAGAACCAGAACGGTTATTTATAACCTTAGAATTTTTTATAAAAGAAATACCATTTATATTTTCTAAATCTTTTTTTTCTTCTATTGCCCCTATTAACTCTTTCAATATAAATTCTGGCTCTCCCCTTACCGCAAAACTGTCCTCTTTATCTAAAAATCTATCCGCTGCATAGGTTGCCTGAGGACCGGTAAACACAAAAATTGTATCGTTTTTTATTTCTCTAATTAACTCTTTCGCTTTTAGATCAGTATTCTGACTCAAAAATACAGAATAAAATACATACACTTCAGAATCATCCTTTTCAATAAATTTAATAAAATCTTTTTCTTTTTTTCTTTGACTGGCAAAATCAAAGATTCTTACCCTGTGTCTGTCTTTTAAAATTGTAGCGCAGTATAAAACTGGCAGAAGTGGCAAAAAATATATCCCATAGTTACAACCAAAACATCTATCTACATCGTGCGTTTTATCTAAAACCGGAGGGATTAAAAAAGTAATCCTCATTTCCCTCTTATCTCTTTTAAAGGGAAAAGGAGCTGACGCCAGAATCCTACAGACCAAGCAAAAACAAAAAGAAAACTTGCCAGAATAAAACTTAAGGAGACCCTCAGACTCTTTGTCTTTAAAAAAGAAAATATAAGAAGAGCAATAATAATAATCATAAGGTAGAGCAAAACAGAAGGATTTTTAAAAAGAGAATAAAAAAATATAAAGAGAAAAACCGGTAGGCTCCATCCTGTTAAAATATGCAGGGAATGCAAAAGACACAGATTCCTCATCCCCACCTGGATTCTACCAATAGAAAAACGATATACCTGACGCAAGAACCTCTTAGGACTGCTTCTGCGGTAGTGCCAGACATAAACATCCTCTGCCATGATCAGTCTGAACCCAAAATGTCTTATACGGTAATTCATCCAAACATCTTCTGCAGTCAAAAAAACTTCTTCTATCGGCATTACTTTTTCTAAAACCTCTCTCTTATATATAGCATTACAGCCAGCAAGATCATCTACCTCTCTAAAGGAGGAAACTTCTTTTCGATGAGCAGTAGCAGAAAATTTTTCTGCCAGTAAAAAAATTAAATCTACTGCCTTTTCAAAATCACTGGATTCTTCTGGAAGAAGCGTAGGTCCACCCACTCCTCCCACACGGGGCATTTCAAAATACTTTAAGGAATTCTTAAGCCAGCGCGAATCAAAAGTACAATCGGCATCCGTAAAGGCAACTAAATCGCCTCTACTTGCTTTAAACCCCACATTCCTTCCTGAGACCACCACCTCTTTCTCATTAAAAACTACCTTTGCACCGAAACTTTCTGCAACCTTGGGTGTCTCATCGGAAGAGTTTCCATCCGCAACGATTATCTCTAAGGAGTCTCTGGGATAATCTAAATTAAGTAAAGAATTAAGACATCTCTTCAGTATCTCTGCCTCATTTTTAACTGGGATTACAATTGAAACTAGAGGATAATCTGACATCATTCAGCTCTAAGGGAATAAAAGAAAATATAGTGTGTAAAAATTCTGTAAGTATTCCTTAAAGTTAATTTACCAGAAAAATTCTTTAAAAAATCATCCGGATTACCTGAAGCGCCTTTTTCTAAAATAAGATAGTATATCTTTTCAGGTTCCCGTGTAAGTCCAATCTCCTTAAAATGATAGCTGTTTTTGATGTAATTAAAAAGTGTGGGGTTATTTCTTTCTAATAGATGGATAAATTCTGCAGGATAAACACAGAGATACCTTATCCTCCATTTCTCTTCTATCCTTTTGAATTCTTCTAAGTTGTCTACCCAGCCAGCATATCTCTGGGCATAGCGGGCAATTGCCCATCCTTGATGATGGGTCAATAGAAATATACGTTCATCCTCTT
>JAMWCP010000065.1 GCA_023819665.1 Candidatus Omnitrophota bacterium | reverse complement strand
TGACCACCTTTATATTCAATTGCCATCTGTCTGATTTTCTTACGTCTTTTATGAACTGCGGCAATTAAATATTGGCGGCGATCTTTATAGGTTCGCTTACCGAGCAATGCCTTTGTCACCTCCTTTCATGCTTCCAAGCTCTGCTTCGAGTTTTGCACTCGTCGCTTCGCTCCTCGTGCACAGCCACTCGCTCTACCAGCTGAGCTACGGGGGAATAGATTTTAAAAGATCAGGTATGTATTTTATTATAAATAAATCAACGGCTTTGTCAATTTTAAATTTCCCGTCGGGCTTCTAAGGCACGTGCTAAAGTTGATGCATCCATATATTCCAGATTAGAACCAAAAGGAATCCCCATACCAATGCGGCTAATTTTTATCCCTAACGGTCTAAGCATCTTGCTTAAATAGATAGCGGTTGTCTCTCCCTCGGTATCAGCATCGGTAGCAATAATCACTTCTTGAATATTTTGCTCTTTTATTCTCTTCATCAAACCATTTATTTTTAAATCGTAGGGCCCTTTCCCTTCTAAAGGAGAAATAGCCCCCCAGAGGACATGATAGAGACCTTTAAAGGATCCACTTTTTTCTATGGCTAAAACATCAGAAGGATTCTCTACAATACAGATTACCGAACTTTGGCGATTGCTGTCTTTACAGATATTACAAAGTTCTTCTTCAGAAAGATTATTACACATGCGACATAAATTTATTTTCTCTTTTACATTATTGATTGCTTCAGATAACACCTTTACTTCGCTAAGAGATGCCTTTAATATATATTCAGTAATCCGTTCGGCACTTCGCCTACCAATACCAGGAAGTTTCATTAAACTTTCAATAAGTCTATTTATGGATTCAGGATATACGGTCATAAATCTCTATTTATAGGCCGAGCATTAAAAGTTTCTATAATAGATTTAATAAAAGACTGATTTTCCTCATGCGATACTTCTTCTTTTGAAAGTATAAAATTTAATCTTATCTTTGTCTTAAATATATCTTCTATTACCTTCTCTAATAAAACCTTATTATGTTTTTGTTCTAATATCTCTTTATGAAAAGAATTATTTTTTGCAAAAGAAATCACCAATATACTATCTTTAAAATCTTGAATAGTCCCTTCGTTAAGATAGGAGGCAACCGACATCTTTATTTTTTTTAGCGCCTCAATAATTTCAGGCCAACGGTTTTTTATCTCTTCTATACTAATACTATTATTTACTAAATGAAAAGGGTCTTCGTTTTTAGATTCTTTTATTTTAACAATTTCTCTCTTTACCGATATATCTTTTTTCTCTTCTATACCTTCCTTAACAACTGAGGAATTATTTATTTCTTTATCTTTAATATCTCCGTTAGAAAATTCCTTTTTTTCTTGAGATAATTTAATTAAGCCTACCTCTAAAGGGATAATTATAGAGTCGATTCTCTTGACCATATCTTTGATATTTACCAAAGAATTAAAAAAATACATAATCTCCTCAATACTAAAAGCTAAACTCTGCTGTTGTAATCTCTTACATATCTCTAGGGGTAAATCTAAAAGACTAAAATCATCTTTAAAGACTTTAACCACTAATAGATTACGAAAATGCTCAATAAGCCCAGAAAGTATCTCGCCTAAATCTTTACCCTCCTGCATCGCTTTATTCAAAAGCCTCATTATCCCTTTAGGATCCTTAGAAATTATTCTATCTGTTATAGAAAATAAAATCTCTATATCGATCACTCCCAGTACTGCCATAACGTCCTCTAAGGATATCTTATCTTTCTTAAAAGAAATTAACTGATCTAATGTTGACTCGGCATCGCGTAAAGATCCTTGGCTAGCCCTCGCGATAGAAAAAAGCAACTTTTCTTCTATTTCAATATTTTGAGAATATAGAATTCTTTTTAATTGTTTAATGATTTCACTCGCTGCAATACGTTTAAAACAAAAGCGTTGACAGCGAGAAAGAATGGTAGGGAGAATTTTATGTGGCTGAGTGGTAGCAAAGATAAACTTTACAAAAGAAGGAGGCTCCTCTAAAGTTTTTAGTAAAGCATTAAATGCCTCGATAGTTAACATATGAACCTCATCAATAATATAGATCTTATATCTGCTATTAGTGGGAGGGAATTTTACATTTTCTCTCAATGCTCTTATCTCATCTATGCCACGGTTGGAGGCACCATCTATTTCTATCACATCGAGATTGCGTGACTCTGTAATCTCAATGCAATTAGAGCACTTCTGACAAGGTTTTATTGTAGGACCTTCTTTACAGTTAAGGCTTTTAGCTAATATCCTAGCAGTAGATGTCTTTCCCACCCCATGAGGTCCAGAAAATAAAAATGCCTGGGGAACTCTATTATTTAATATAAAATTTGTTAGCCTCTTAACGATGTCATCTTGGCCTACTATTTCATCAAAGCTCTGTGGTCTCCATTTTAAAGCGAGTATCTGATACTCCATAATTATCTAATTTTGTTTGATTCTTATTTTAAAAAAATAAAAGTTACGGAGAGGCTGGGATTCGAACCCAGGGGCCTAGTTTCCCAGGCCAAACGCTTAGCAGGCGTCTGCTTTCGACCGCTCAGCCACCTCTCCAGTTATTCATATCAATTTAAGCTCCTTTAATTCGTTTAAGCCGTTTATCTTTAAAGAACTTTTTTAATAGAAAGCTACATTCTTTCTCTAAAATTCTCTTTTTTACTTCTATGCGATGATTTAATTTTTTATGATTAACAATATTTACTATTGAACCACACGCTCCTGTCTTTGGATCTTCGGCACCAAAGTATAATTTTTTTATTCGGGAAAGAACTAAAGCACCTGCGCACATTGCGCAAGGCTCAACGGTTACATATACAGAAGCATCGATAAGCCATTTATTTCCTAAATAATTAGCAGCGGAAGTTAAAGCCAGCATCTCTGCATGAGCAGTGGGATCTTTAAGACGCTCTATCTGATTATGAGCTCTCGCAATTATTCTCCCCTGATACACAATAACACAACCTACCGGAATCTCATCTTCTTCAAATGCCCTCTGTGCCTCCTTTACCGCTTCAGACATATAAATCTCATCAATCTTCCCCATTTAATTTTCCTTAATAATTCTCTCTTTGTACTGCGTGTGCGCCTGGCTGGAGTTGAACCAGCAACACCTGGTTCCGTAGACCAGTGCTCTATCCAATTGAGCTACAGGCGCAGAACCCTATTTCAATAAATGAATTATTTCAAAAAATTTAACAATGTTATAAAATGATAAAAATGCCATAAAAGGACCTATTATATAATGACGCTCTGTAAGCCACTCACTAAAATAAGTTATATTTTTATCTAAAGTAGTAATATAAGGATTAGAAATAACATTTACTGTCATCTTCTGTTCTATTTTCTGAAATAAAGAAGTAGAAAAAGTAAAAATTAAACTCAATATAAAAGTAGGAATATAAATACTAACCACCGCGATAATAAAAAAAATAGTAAGCACATCAAATTCCATATTTTCTAACATAACACACCTCTTTTTAACAGTTTTATTTTCTTAAAACAATCTAAACGGAGAGGCTGGGATTCGAACCCAGGGGCCACTTTTGGCGGCCATGCGCTCTCCAGGCGCACCGATTAAACCACTCTCGCACCTCTCCTTTAATTTAGCAAAATATTAACTCATTTAATAGTAATTTCAAAGCTCGAGGTATCGGAGAGTGGAGGATTCGAACCTCCGGTCCCCAAAACGGAGACAACGGTTTTCGAGACCGCCCCATTCAACCACTCTGGCAACTCTCCAAAATTATCTTTTTATCCCTACTTCCGTTTAAATCCCTCACTACTCGGAGGCGAGAGGATTCGAACCTCTGATCCCGATTACTCGAGATACCTGTTTTCAAGACAGGCCCATTCAACCACTCTGGCACGCCTCCTAAAATCATAACATTTAAAAGATCTCTTATCAACTACAAGAAGAGTTGTTTAAAAATAGCATTAAATATATTACAACCTAAATCGATAGTCTGATTAAAAAAATCTACAAAGGAAAAATTATTTAAAATCAAATTAAATCCAAAGGATAAAATAAAAATGTTTAACAACCAAATAAGAGAAAAACTAAAAATATAGTTTGCTTTTAGATAATCAGAACTCTTTGACTTAAGAAATTTGGCACTAAATACAAAATGAAGAGCAATACTTACTCCAAATAGAAACATAAAAACATCTAATACGTGTTCAATTCTAAATATAAGAGATAATAAAAAATAAGATAAAAATAAGATAATGGTATATATCGGCAAAAGATAAGGCGCTACCTTCACTAAAGGAGAAAAAAAACCAAAAATAACCTGTACAAATCGCTGTCCCTTTTTATAAATAATTGTAGGTTCCCAAACAAAAAGATATATAATCAAAAAAAATGCCATTCCTGAAAAAAATCCTATTTTAAGACTGTTGTCTAACATAAAAATCTTACTTAAAAATACTCTTGTAGCACTATACACAAAAGGAAATAAAAAAACTCCCAATATCAACCTCAGGGTGATTGACAAAACATCAAATATCTTCTGAAAACGAGAAGATAAAATAATTTCTTCTTTACCTACAAATGCTCTCTTTTCCATCTAAATATGGTCTTAGAGCTTCAGGGATAGTAATAGTGCCATCTTTGTTTTGGTAATTCTCTAAAATACAAATTAAAGTTCTTGCTAATGCTACCCCTGAACCATTTAATGTATGCACATACTTTAACTTCTTCTCCCTTGTTCGATATCGAATATTACTCCTTCGGGCTTGAAAATCTTCAAAATTAGAACAACTGGAAACCTCAAGCCATCTATTCAAACCCGCTGCATATACTTCTAAATCATAACACTTGGAGGCAGAAAAACTTAATTCCTGAGTAGATAATAAGACTACTCGATAAGGTAATCCTAAAAGCTGCAAAACTTCTTCGGCATCCTTGACTAAGCTTTCCAACTCATCATAAGAACTTTCGGGTTTTACAAATTTTACCAACTCTACCTTATCAAATTGATGTACACGAATCAGACCTTTGGTATCTTTACCATAAGAACCTGCTTCTCTTCTAAAACAAGCTGTATAGGCGGTAAGATAAATTGGTAGATCCTCTTCTTGTAAAATTTCATCTCTAAGTATGTTAGTTAAAGGAACTTCTGCAGTAGGAATGAGAAAATAATCATCATCTTTAAGTCTATACATATCCTCTTCTAATTTAGGAAGCTGTCCCGTGCCAATCATAGAGGCACGATTAACCAAAAAGGGAGGGAATACCTCTATATAACCGTGCTTTTTTGTATGTAAATCCAACATAAAATTAAAAAGTGCGCGTTCTATCTTTGCCCCCCAATCTTTATAAAGCACGAAATTTGAACCGGTGAGCTTGGTAGCGCGCTTAAAATCAATGATATCTAATCCTTCAGATAACTCTATATGAGTTAGAGGTCTGAAATCAAATTGGGGAAGCTTACCCCACACCCTTACAATTTCTTTTCTTGCCTCATCACCTATAGGGACTGAATAATGAGGAATATTGGGAATATTTAAAAGAAAATTATCCAGTTTTTGTTTTAAATATTTTAATTCTTCGTCTAACCGATCGATTTCTGCTGATACTTTTTTCATAGAAGCAATTTTTTCGTCAGCATTTTTTTGTTCTTTCAATAAAACAGATATTTCATTATTAGCCTTATTCCTCTGGGCCCTTAAATTATCTAACTCTAACAAGATTTTACGTCGAGAATCATCTAACTTAATCAATTCATCTAAATCTAAAATTAACCCACGATCTCTAATAGATTTCTGTACTAAATCTAAATTTTCTCGAATAAATTTTATATCAAGCACTTTATCCTTTAATTACTCCTAAAGGTCGCATCCGACATACTCTTTTAGAAATTCCTGCATTATGCACTACATCCACCACTTCATTTACATCTTTATATGCTTGAGGAGCCTCTTCTACAATTGTGTCTCTACCAGAAGCTTTTACTATTATACCCTTAGATTCTAAATG
>JAMWCP010000064.1 GCA_023819665.1 Candidatus Omnitrophota bacterium | reverse complement strand
AGAAAATGATATTCCAATTCCAGAATTTGTTAAAATAAAAAAAATTGAAGATGTCAAAGAGGGGTTAAAAAATTTTGGGTATCCAGTATTGCTAAAGGCAAGGAGAGGCGCATATGATGGTAGAGGTAATTTTAAAATTAATGGAAGATAAAGATCTTGAGCCTGCTGAGATGCAAAAGAGCATGGAGGAGATTTTAAGTGGGAAAGTTAATAATAGTCAGATAGCCGCATTTTTAGTTCTTCTACGTAAGAAAGGCGAAACCGCTGAAGAACTAGCAACTGCGGTGGAGGTGATGCTTAAATTCTGTAGAAAGGTTTATATAGAAAGAGATCTTATTTTGGATACCTGTGGCACCGGAGGAGATGGAAGTAGTTCCTTCAATGTTTCTACTGCTGTTGCTTTTGTAGTAGCAGGTTTAGGTATAACAGTAGCTAAACATGGCAATCGCGCAATTTCTAGTGCCTGTGGAAGCGCGGATCTCATAGAAGAGTTGGGGGTTGAGATAAATATAGATGAAAAGAAAGCAAAGATTGCGCTTGAAAATATAGGAATTGTTTTTTTATTTGCTCCTAATTTCCATCCCGCAATGAAATATGCTTTACCTGTACGTAGAGAGTTGGGGTTACGGACTATTTTTAATTTGATCGGTCCATTAAGTAATCCTGTTAATATAACCCATCAGTTAGTGGGAGTTTATGATAAAAGATGGCTTAAAATTGTTGCCCAGACCTTAAAAAAATTAGGAAGAACTCATGCGATGGTAGTTTATTCGGAAGACGGCTTGGACGAAATAAGTATTAATGATAAAACTTATGCTGTAGAGTTAAAAAGAGATAGGATAATTGGCTATACAATTGATCCGCGGGATTTTGGTTTTAGATATCCTAAACAGAAAAGACCCTTAGGAAAGGATCCTGCTACCAATGCGAAAATACTTTTGGAAATACTTAAAGGAAAACGAAGCGTATATCGAGATATAGTTCTATTAAATGCCGCAGCGGCTATTTACATTACTGATAGAGCAAAAAGTGTAAAGGAGGGTATAGAGTTAGCGCGTTACTCTATAGATGAGGGTTTGGCTTTGAAAAAATTAGAACTCTTAAGAGATTTTTCTAAAAAATATGGGAAATGATTTTTTAAAAGAGATAGTTAAAAAAAAGAAAGAGCAGATTGTTATAAAAAAAAGTCAGTTACCGTTGGAGATTATAAAAGAGAAGATAAGCAGTATTAATACAAAAACTAATTTTTTTTATAAAAGTATAACTAAGAAAAATAAACTCTGTTTGATTGCGGAGATAAAGAAATCATCTCCTTCTAACGGGATTTTGAGAGATAATTTTTCTCCTCTTCAGATTGCGTTTGATTATATAGAAGCCGGCACAGATGCTATTTCCATCTTAACTGAAGAGGAGTACTTTGGGGGTGATATTTCTTATATCCCTCTTGTTAAAGAAAAATTTGATATCCCTATTTTAAGAAAGGATTTTATTATAGATACCTACCAGATATACGAGTCGAAGATTTATAGAGCAGATGCCATACTTTTAATTGTAGAGTTATTTTCCCGAGATACTCTTTCTGAATATTTAGATTTATCTGGTGAACTAGGTTTGGATTGTCTTTTAGAAGTACATAGCGATAAAGATCTAAAAAAAGTTCTTTCTTTAAAGAAGGCAAGAATTATAGGAATAAATAATCGTAATTTGCATAACTTAGAGATTGACTTGAAAACTACGGAGAGACTCTTTCCCTTTATTCCTAAAGAGAGAACAGTAGTGGTAGAAAGTGGCATATCTAAATACCAAGATGTTTTATTTTTAAAAATATTAGGTATAAATGCGGTCTTGATCGGAGAGGCTTTTATGAAGAGTTATGATATAAAAAGAACAGTTAAAGAGATGATGGGATGGTGATCATCAGAGAGAGTAAGCAGTGTGTAGTAGAGTAAAAATAAAGATATGTGGCATAACGAATTTAGAAGATGCTATAGAGGCTATAGAGGCAGGTTGCGATGCGTTGGGATTTATATTTTACAGAAAAAGTCCACGTTATATTTCTGAAGCAAAGGCAATTCAGATTATAAATTGGATACCTAAAAGGATAAAAAAGGTAGGTGTATTTGTGAATGAAAAGGAGATGACTATTAAAAAAATTGCTGATTTTTTAAAATTAGATATATTACAACTTCATGGTGATGAATCAGCGGATTTCTGCAATAGATTTAAAGATTATAAAGTGATTAAGGCAATCCGGGTAAGAGATAAATCTAGTTTAAATAACATAGACAGATATCCTGTGTGGGGAGTACTTTTTGATAAGTATGAATCTTCTCTTTTTGGAGGAACAGGTAAAGTTTTTGATTGGTCCTTACTTAAAAATATAGAATTAAAAGATAAGGTATTTTTTCTCTCTGGAGGCTTGAATATAAATAATGTAAGAAATGCTATTAGAACTCTACATCCCGATTGGGTAGATGCTTCTAGTTCTTTAGAGAAAGCACCCGGTGAAAAAGACAGTGAAAAAGTAAAAGCATTTATTAAAATTGTAAGAGAAACAAAGTTATAAAATTATGTTTCCAAATAATAAAGGATATTTTGAAGAATTTGGAGGAAGATTTGTCCCCGAAACATTAATGTTCTGTTTAAAACAACTTGAGGATGAATATCTTAAGGCAAAAAAGGATAAAAAATTTTTGAGAGAATTTAATTATTATCTTAGAGAATATGCAGGTAGACCTACACCTTTATATCTAGCAGAAAATCTGAGTAGATACTTAGGTATAAATAAAATATATTTAAAGAGAGAAGATCTTCTCCACACGGGTGCTCATAAGATAAATAATACTCTCGGTCAGGTACTTCTGGCAATAAGGATGGGTAAAAGAAGAATAATTGCAGAAACAGGGGCTGGTCAGCACGGTGTGGCTACCGCTACGGTAGCGGCGATGTTTGGATTGAAGTGCGATGTTTATATGGGAAAGCAGGATATAAAACGTCAGAGATTGAATGTGTTTAGAATGAAACTGTTAGGAGCAAATGTAATTCCTGTGGAGTCAGGATCCCAGACATTAAAAGATGCTATAAATGAAGCGATCCGTGATTGGGTAACCAATGTACGTACCACGCATTACATAATTGGTTCTACCGTTGGGCCACATCCTTATCCTATGATGGTGAGAGATTTCCAGTCGGTTATTGGAAGAGAGACAAAAGAACAGATTATTAAGAAAGAAGGGAGATTACCTGATTATTTGATTGCCTGTGTAGGAGGGGGTAGTAATGCCATGGGTATGTTTTCTCCCTTTTTTAAATATAAACAAGTAAAATTTATCGGAGTAGAAGCAGCAGGAAAAGGGCTTTCTACTAATAGACATTCTGCGACGTTGACAAAAGGGAAAAAAGGAGTACTACATGGTGCTTATTCTTTGGTTTTGGAGGATAGATTTGGACAGATAAAGTCTGCTTATTCTATTGCACCGGGTTTAGATTATCCAGGCGTAGGGCCGGAGCATGCGTTTTATAAAAAGATTGGTAGAGCCAGATATGTTACTGTAGATGATAAAGGAGCCTTAGAGGGGTTTAAGTTGCTTTCTTTAACTGAAGGGATTATCCCTGCACTTGAACCAGCCCATGTTATTTTTTATCTTAATAAACTAAAGAGACAACTTAAGAATTCTATAGTAATAGTGTGTCTTTCCGGGAGGGGAGATAAGGATTTAGATATTGTAGTTAAAGGCTTAAAGATAAAATGAATAGAATAGAAAGAAAATTTAAGGAGTTAAAGAGAAAGAGACAGAAAGCATTCGTTGTTTTTTTAACCTGCGGTTATCCCGACTTACGGACTACTAAAATTCTTATAAAGGAACTTTACCGGGCCGGCGTAGATATTATAGAACTAGGGATTCCTTTTTCTGATCCTTTAGCAGATGGTAAGCTGATCCAAGAGTCATCCGCTTATGCCTTAAAAAAGGGAATAGATATATTTAAAGTTTTTAAATTAGCAAGTGAGACAAGAAGAATTACTTCTATTCCTCTGTGTCTTTTAACTTATTATAATCCTATAATCTGTTTTGGATTAGAAAGATTTATGAGGATGAGTAGAGATAGCGGCGTAGATGGACTAATTATTCCTGATCTTCCTCCAGAAGAGAGTAAAGATATTTTAAAAATAGCTAAAAGTTATGGTATAAGTGTTATTTTTTTTATTTCACCCACTACTAGCGGTGAGCGTTTAAAATTAATCTGCAACTTATCAAGAGGGTTTATCTATTATGTTTCGCTTACCGGTGTCACCGGCCCACGCGAGAAACTGCCCGTCGATTTGATAGATAATCTAAAAAAGATAAAAAAGATTACCTCCAAACCTGTGTGTGTGGGGTTCGGGATATCTAGACCGGATCAGATAAAGAGGCTTTATAAAATTGTTGATGGAGTAATTGTAGGAAGTGCAATTATAAAGAAAATAAAAGATAATTTAGGCAAACCTGACTTAATAAAAAAGGTAGTAGATTTTGTTTTATGGCTTAGAGGTAATAAGATAAGTTATGTATGAAAAGAGTATTTTAGATAATGGTCTTAAGGTAATTTCTTACAAAATGATTCAGAGAAGTTCTGTGGGGGTAGGATTGTGGGTTAAAGGGGGTTCGCGATTTGAAGTTGAAGAAAATCAAGGAGTTGCGCATTTTTTAGAACATCTATTTTTTAAAGGCTCGAAACATTATTCTTGTCGACAGATTAAACAAAGCATAGAGGGAGTAGGTGGTAGTATTAATGGATTTACTAGCGAAGAGTTCTGTTGTTATTTTGTAAAGATACCTTATAAACATCTTTCTTTAGCTTTAGATATCCTCATAGATATGATATTAAATCCCCTTTTATTAGAAGATGATATAAACAAAGAAAGAAATGTAGTATTAGAGGAAATAAAGTTATATCATGATCTTCCTCAAAACTATGTTCATCAATTGCTTGACGAACTTCTATGGCCAAATCATCCTTTAGGAAGAAGTATATTAGGAACATATGAAACTATAAATTCTCTGAGGCGTAAAGATATTCTTTTATTTAAAGAGAACTATTATTTTCCAAGTTCGATGGTAATCGCTGCCTGTGGTAATCTTGAACATAAGGAATTGTTAGAAAGGGTTAAAAAGCATATGCCATCTGTTGAGATTAAAAAGAAGATTAATTTTCAGAGAATACCTCATTATTCTGAAAGACCAAAGGTAAAAATATCTAAACGTAATATTGAGCAAATTCATCTGGCATTAGGCTTTCATGGTGTAAGTCGTACGAATAGAGATAGGTATGCTTTAAGTATTCTACATATAATATTAGGTGCTAATATGTCAAGTCGGCTTTTTAATGAAGTTAGAGAAAAAAAAGGGCTTGCATATGATATAGGAACGCATGTGCAATTCTTTTTAGATAGCGGTTCTTTTGTAATACATGCAGGTATTGATCCTAAGAAGATAAGATTAACCTTAAAGGTTATTATCAAGGAATTAGAAAAAATAAGTAATACGCCACCTACTCTTTCGGAACTCAAACGTGCTAAGGATTATTACTTAGGGCAGTTAAGTATTTTTTTAGAAGATACTTTAGAGCATATGTTGTGGCTAGGAGAAAATTTTATTTCTTTAGATAAGATTATTACTTTCAAAGAAATAGAGCAGAAAATCCAGCGTATCAGTACAAAAGAAATTATGTTCTTGGCTAAAGATATATTTATACCCCATAGAAGAAAATTAGCATTGGTAGGTCCGATTGAAGAGGAAGAAAAGCAGATTTCTGATTATATCTCAAAGTTATAATATAGATGAAGGTTAATCCATTATTTATTTTTTGGCTTATTGTAGTTTTAGCGATATTTTCTTTCTTTTTTTCTGCCTCCGAGACTGCTATCATCGGGATAAATAAAATAAGATTAAGACATATGATTTGGCAGAATATAAAAAGGGCAAAAAGTGTTCAGAGATTGATCAATCGTATGGATAAGTTTATTACTGCTATTCTGGTAGGTAATAATTTTACCAATATTGCTATTTCTGCTTTGAATACCAGTATATTGGTAGGGATTTTGGGTTATCGTTGGGGAGTAGTTGTATCTACTTTTCTAACCTCTTTTTTTGTTTTAGTGTTCTGTGATATTACTCCTAAGATACTCTCCATAAAACATACCGAAAAAATAGCTCTCTTCTGCGCACCTTTCATGGAAATATTTATAAAATTATTTGAACCCATAGTTAAATTATTTATTTCTATTAGCAATTTTATTTTAAGGATGTGTGGAATAAAACCTGCACGGCGTTCCCCTTTGGTTACTGAAGAAGAACTGAAGACAATGATTGAGATAGGCAGAGAAGAGGGGGTTTTGACAGAAGAGGAGAGAAGGATGC
>JAMWCP010000010.1 GCA_023819665.1 Candidatus Omnitrophota bacterium | reverse complement strand
ACAGGTAACAATTACATTTTCTAACTTTAAAAGTTCACTTTCTTTTGGAGGGGGTTCATTTTCAAATACATCTAAAGCCGCAGCTAAGACCTTCCCTTCCTTGAGCGCCTTCACCAGCGCCTCTTCATCAATGATACCTCCACGGGCACAGTTGATGATCCTGACTCCTTTTTTCATCATATTAAACTCTTCTGTAGAAATCATATGGTATGTCTCATCAGTAAGAGGTGTATGGATACTAATGTAATCTGCGCGTCTCAATAAATCTTGAAACTCCACTACCTCTACCCCCATCCGCTCTGCCACCTCTTTAGATAAAAAAGGATCATAGGCGATCACCTTCATTCCAAAAGCCAAAGCTCTCCTGGCTACCTCTGAGCCAATTTTCCCCAACCCAATAATCCCCAATATCTTATTATAGAGCTCTACACCCATAAATTTTGAACGTTTCCACTCACCGGCTTTGGTAGAGGCATTCGCCTGGGGGATATTGCGAGAAAGTGCTAGAATCAAACTAAAGGTATGCTCTGCAGTAGAGATGGTATTACCTGAAGGAGTATTCATTACAATGATTCCCTTCTGAGTAGCTGCTTCTAAATCTACATTATCTAACCCCACGCCTGCCCTTCCGATTACTTTTAATCTCTGTGCGGATTCGATTATCTCTTTTGTTACTTTGGTGGCACTCCTTACAATCAAGGCATCGTAATCTTTAAGGATCTCTTTTAAATCTTGGGGTTTTAAATCTGTGCGGATATCTACTTTAAATTCCTTGTTTTCTTTAAGTATCCTTACCCCTTCCTCTGCCAGAGGATCACTGATAAGAATGTTTATCATTGCCTTTCCTTTCTTTTTAACCTTTTAAAAATATCTCTTCCGCTGCTTTAATACCTGCTCCCAATACGAATTTATAACCCATTTGAGTTAGAACTTTCTCCAGGCAACTTATACATAGAATAATGTCGAATTCATCGATGTAACCCATATGGGCAATCCGAAAGATCTTCCCTTTTAATTCACTCTGACCGCCTGCAATCGTCACTCCATACACATCCCGCATAGTTTTCACTAATTTTTCTCCATCTACCCCTTCAGGAACTTTAACGGCAGTTACTACATCTGATAATGCATCTTCAGAAGGATAAAGAGATAATCCCATTGCCTTTATTGCCCTACGGGTTGCTTCTGCCATTAAACGGTGACGTCTAAAAACATTTTCTAAACCTTCTTCTTTTATCAACCGGATACTCTCGTTTAATGCAACAATCAGAGATATAGCAGGAGTAAAAGGGGTATCTATTTTATCGAGGGCCTTCTTTGCTTTAATAAGATCAAAATAATAACGTGGACACCTTGCTTCCTTAATAATTCCCCATGCTTTTTGACTTACAGAGATAAAACCTAAACCCGGAGGAAGCATAAAACCTTTTTGAGAACCAGAAACTACCAAATCACAATTCCATTCATCAGTCTTTAAATCTATGGCGGCTAAACCACTGATAGCATCCACTACCAAAACCGCTCCTGAATCCTTAACTATCCTCCCAATCGCCTTTATATCATTTACTACACCCGTAGAGGTCTCGCAGAGGGTAGTAAATACTGCCTTAATTTTAGAATTGGCTTTTAATCTTATCTCGACCTCTTCTGGCTTAACTGCCTTACCCCATTCTACTTTAATCACTTCTGTATTTACTCCATAACTCTGACAGATCTCTGTCCATCTTTCACCAAATTTTCCTCCTTCTACCGTAATTACAGTATCTTGAGACGAACAAAGATTCACGACTGCTGCCTCCATCGCCCCCGTGCCAGAGGAGGCAAAAATAAAAACATCATTTTTTGTCTGGAATATATACTTTAATCCTTCCGTTGCCTCTTTTAAGATTACTTGAAACTGAGGTGTACGATGATGAATTATGGGGCGTGCCATTGCTTCAGAAACTTGCGGTGGTAAAGGTGTGGGACCGGGAGTTAATAGATAATTTTTTCGCATATTTTCTCCTTTATTTAATTATTTTAATTTTCCAAAAATCACCTCGTCAATTATCCCATATTCCTTTGCTTCTTGAGCAGACATAAAATAATCACGATCAGTATCACGCTGGATCTTCTCCAAAGGTTGTTTAGTATGGAAAGAAAGTATCTCATTTATGCGATCACGCAGTTTTAAGATCTCTTTAGCATGGCGAGAGATGTCCTCTGCAGCTCCCTGAATTCCTCCCCATGGTTGATGAATCATAATCCTTGAATTAGGAAGAGCAAAGCGTTTCCCTTTTGTACCGGAAGCCAGTAAAAGTGCACCCATACTAGTTGCCTGTCCTACACAATAAGTTGCTACATCACATTTAACAAATTGAATAGTATCATAGATTGCCAATCCTGAAGTAACTGCTCCTCCGGGAGAATTTATATATATATTGATATCTTTAGAAGGATCTTCCATCTGTAAAAAAAGTATCTGAGCGATCACTAAATTTGCTACGATGTCATCAATAGGGGTGCCAATAAAAACAATACGATCTTTAAGTAAACGTGAATAAATATCATAAGCACGCTCGTACCCTCGTGGTGTCTGTTCAATAACCATGGGAATAAGAGTCTGGTTTTTAATCTGCATATATACACCTCCTTTAACTTTAAAGAAAGATTAATCCACTACCTGCCAATCTCCTTCTCTAAAAAGGAATTCTAAAACATACTGAAATATATTTTCTTGCTGAGGTATATTCTCTTCTTTAGCAATGTGACTAAAAATAACATTTAGACGTACCAGTCTTTCTGCTTCCCTCTTAAGCTCTTGCGATAAACCCTCTTCTTTTTTTTCCACCTCTTCCTTAGATAAACCTTTTAAAGCAAGCTCTATCTTTGCCTGGTGTAAAAGTTCCTGTAATTTTCTTTCTACTAAAGAGGAAGGAACCTTAAAGTCTGTCTCTTTCAAAAGATAATCTAATATATCTCTTTCTATTCTCCTTCGGTTCTCATTCTCTTTCTGAATAAAGAGCTGCGCTTTAATAGATTTTTTCATCTCCGTTATATCAGGAAATCCAAAACTACGAGCAAAGTTATCATCCAAAGCATCAATCTTCCTACTCTGGGCTAATGAATTAAGATACTGTTCAACCTCTTCATCTGATACTTCTATTTTTTTATAATTTATTTTTATTCGTCGATAATTTTTAAAATTAATCTGTGGCATAATCTCAACTTTCGCCTTAAATGAAAGATTATTTCTATCCAACTTTATATCATAAATATCTGGATAATCCACTACTTCTAACTTTTCTTTTTCTATCGCCTCATTGTAAACCTGCAGAATAAGTTCTTGCATAACCTGCTGGTGTGCTTCTTTGCCGTAATATTTTTCTAGTACATCGATAGGGATACGACCAGGACGAAAACCGGGAATCTTGGCTTTCTTATTAATACGACTAAATACATCCTCAAATTTTTTCTTTACAACTTCAGTATCTGCTTCAATGTATATTTCCCTCTTGGTAGAGTCAAACTTTTTAGTTTCTATCTTCATCGTTAAATCTGAAATTTTTCTCCCAGATACACTTCTCTTGCTTTTGAATTACTAATAAGTTCATCAGCTGTTCCTGAAATAAGCACTCTTCCTTCAGCAATAAGATAAGCACGATCAGTAATAGAGAGTGTTTCTCTCACGTTATGATCTGTAAGAAGGATGCCTAAACCTCTATCTTTTAGTTCTCTGATAATCTGCTGGGTTTCGCTTACCACAATCGGGTCTATACCGGAAAATGGCTCATCTAAGAGCAAAAATGAAGGATTGGTAACTAATGCACGCGTAATCTCCAGCCTTCTTCTCTCTCCACCCGATAATGTGTATGCTCTTTGTTTTGCTAAGTGGTCAATTCTTAGCTCCTCCAAAAGAAGATTTAGTCTTTTTCTTCTTTCCCGACGCCCTAACGGTAAAGTTTCTAAAATTGCCATAATATTCTCTTCCACAGTTAATTTTCTAAAAACCGAGGGTTCCTGTGAAAGATATCCAATCCCAAATCTTGCTCGTTGATGTATAGGTAAATCAGTAATATCTTGATTATCAAATATGATCTTACCTCTCGTAGGAGATATAATCCCTACAATCATATAAAATGTGGTAGTCTTCCCTGCACCATTAGGCCCCAGAAGTCCTACTATCTCTCTACGTTTGACTTCTATGTTCAAATCCTTCACCACTTCTCTGCCGTCATAGCATTTAGATAGTCCCTTAGTCTCTAGAAGCTGCACCCCATCCTCCTTCATCAGGATAAATAATTAAACGTGGCTTACCATTAAGAACTATCTTTTTATCCTTTGGAACATAAATTGCTTCTTGACTAAAAGAAACATTTTCATCTTTTATAATCCTTACATTCCCAAAAGCATGAATTTTCTCTATCTGATTTTCCGCTTCTGCCGAGGGGTTTATTTTAATACTTCCTTTTAAAAAATAAACCTCCACACGATCACTACAAATCTGAATATCTTCTTTTACAATTTTAACATTATTATTAAATATTGCTATATTTTTATCATAATCGATTTCCATAGGTCCATCACAGGTAATAATAATTTTATCTTTAGATGATTTATCGAAAAGAGCTTCTGTACTCTGTGAACCAATCTGAACAGAAACATCCTTTTCTAAATTTATTTTTTTTAAATCAAGAGAAGCAAATGCACCCAAAGCAGAAGCAATTATATTATCACGTTGAATATCTACCCTATCTTTGGTAGAAATTATCTGCTGATTTCTATTCCATTCTAACATATCCGTAGTAAGCATTGCTCCTTTAGTGGTAGTAATAAGAACGTCCTTTCTAAGAGTAAGGTAACCGTTGGTTTTGTTAAAATCTGCCTCTTTTGCCTGCAGTTCTATATCCTCATCATCACGAAAGAAGCGAGCATTCAAATTATTAATCCTTACAATTTGAGCATATATATCTGCAGATTTACCAACAATTTCCCAGCTTTTTCTACCTTTGTCTGAAAAACCTGAAAGATTGAAATCTGACAAGTTCTGTTCCACTTCTTCTGCAGATACATTAAAAATTAAAGATAGAAAAGAAAATAAAAACAGGACAATAAATTTTATCATGTCTCATAATCCTTTATCATATCATTCCACAATCCTTTAGCCTTAAGAATAAGCTCAGCAACTTCTCTAACTGCCCCTCTTCCACCTTCCTTCAGTGTTATGTAATGGGCACACGCTTTTACTTCAGGACAAGCATTAAATACCGCTATTGATAAGCCCGCTCTTCTCATCAGACCCAGATCTAAAAGATCATCACCGACAAAACATATATTTCCCAAATCTACTTTGAATTTCTTTAAGATATTATTCAATATAGAAGTTTTACAAGAAACACCTTCATAGATTGCCTCTACTTGCATATCTCTACCTCGCCATTTCAAAGTCTTTGAACCACCGGCGGTAATTAAAACAGTTGGAACGCCTGCTTTTTTTAACATGTATACACCCAAACCGTCATGTACATCAAAGAACTTTAAATCTTTTCCTTTTGAATCATAAATAATTCTTCCGTCAGTCAAAACACCATCTACATCTAAAAGTAACAACTTTATGTTTTTCGCCTTTTCTAAGATTTCTTTTTCCATATTATTATATTAAACCCGTCCTCAAAATATCCTGGATATCCAAAACACCTACTACTTTCCTATATCTATTTATTACTGGCACCTCATCAATATGTCTCTCTCTTAAAATGCGAGCTGCTTCTATAGCTAACATATCTTCTCTTACCACAATAGGATTTTTTGTCATCACCTCTTTTACTGATTTGCGCGTTAAATCCGGATCGCTCTCTAAATGTCGACGCAAATCTCCATCTGTAAAAATACCCATTATTTTACCTTCTCTGTTCACTACTGTAGCGGAACCCGCTCTTGCTTGAGTAATCTTTAATAAAACTTCTGAAACCCTCTCGTTTTCTTTTACCAAAGCACAGGATTTACCTTTGCGCATAATTTGTCCTACTTTCAAAAGTAATCGCTTACCCAACATTCCGCCGGGATGATAGAAAGCAAAATCTTCTTCTTTAAAACCCTTCAATTCTAAAAGACACACTGCCAGCGCATCCGTAATTGCTAAAGTGGCAGTGGTAGAAGCAGTAGGAGCCAAACCCAAAGGGCAGGCTTCTTTTTTTACTGAAGTATCCAAAACTAAATCTGCACACTGTGCTAAAAGAGAATCTCTATTGCCTGTAAAAGCAATAATCTTAGAGCCGATCTTTTTTAATAAAGGCAAAAGTTGGCGAATCTCCTCTCCCTGTCCACTGTAAGAAATAATAATCACTACGTCATCCGAAGTCACGCGTCCCAAATCTCCGTGTACTGCCTCCGCTAAATGCAGAAACAAACTCGGGGTCCCTGTAGAAGCAAGGGTAGCAGAAAATTTTTGAGCAATAATTCCTGTCTTGCCCATACCACTTACCACTATTCTCCCTTTACAATTTAAAATAAAATCGATTGCTCTTTTAAAATTCATATTGATATTTCTCTTCAGATTACGAATAGCTGCAGCTTCGATTTCTAAAACCTCTTTTGCTCTTCTAAATACATCTATCTTTGCCATAGAACCTCGGCAATCACTTTTATCTTTTTTAGAAGTCGATGTAACTCTTTCAAATCAATCATATTTGGACCGTCACAGAGAGCTGTACCCGGATTGGGATGTACTTCTAAAAATAAACCATCGCAACCAAAAGCTACTGCCGCACGTGAAAGTCCGCTAACAAACTCTCTCTGTCCGCCGGAAACCGCTCCTTTTCCTCCGGGAAGTTGAACACTATGAGTGGCATCATAGATCACCGGATAACCAAACTCCTGTAAAATCTTTAAACTTCTAAAATCGGTAACTAAGTTATTGTAACCCAAAGAAAATCCACGTTCTGTAATCAAGATATTTTTATTTCCTGTGGATTCGACTTTTTTGATTATATAAAAAATATCCCACGGTGCTAAAAACTGGCCTTTTTTAATATTTATAACCTTACCTGTCCTACCCGCTTCTACTACAAGATCCGTCTGCCGACATAGAAACGCGGGAATCTGAATTATATCTAAAATTTTTACTGCCGCAGAAAGTTGACTTACGCAGTGAATATCGCTGAGGACTAATACATCTATTTTTTCTTTTACCTTATTTAATATCTCTAACCCCTTTTCTAATCCTGGCCCCCGAAATGATTCTAAAGAAAGACGATTTGCTTTATCAAAACTAGATTTAAAGATAAAGGGTATATCTAATTTATAAGTAATCTCTTTTATTCTTTTGGCTGTCTCAAGACACAATCTCTCTGATTCAATCACACAAGGACCGGCAATTAAAACTAACGGATTCTTACCACCAATTTTAATCTTGCCAATTTTAATTTGACGAACCATTTTTAAATTCAGGCACCCCTTCTAAAAAACTCATATTAATAAAGATCTATTTGTCCATTGAATCCTGAGTGGGATTTGGAATTTTAGACCTGAGATTTCTTTAGATATTCTTTAACTCTCTCGAGATCTTCAGGTGTATCCACTCCAATTGTCTCATATCTTGTCTCCAGAACCTTTATCTTAAATCCCTCAAACAGAACACGTAATTGCTCTAATTTTTCCATTGCTTCTAATAAAGATACAGGAATATTTTTATATGTAAATAAAAAATCTTTAGTGTATCCATAGATTCCAATATGTTTAAAATAAACCGGTTCTTTAACCTTAGAATCTTTCGCTTTATAAGGAATAGGTGCGCGTGAAAAATATAAGGCAAAATTATTCTTATCTACCACTACTTTAACTACATTGGGATTATCTAAATCCTTAAGATCAGTAATTCTCTTCATCAAAGTAACCATCTCTAGTCCTTTTTCGCTTAAAAGAGTATCTACTACACTATCAATCATTACCGGTTGTATCAATGGTTCATCTGCCTGAATATTTACCACTACTTTTACATCCATTAACGCTACTACTTCGGCAATTCTATCCGTTCCCGAAGGATGTTCTTTGGCTGTCAATACTACATTTGCTCCAAAATTCTCTGCAATCTCTTTAACTTTCTCATTATCACAAGCAATAATTACCTCATCTAAAAGTCTTGCCTGTTTGGCACGCTCCCATACAAACTGTAGCATTGGTTTACCAAAAATTTCTGCTAAAATCTTTCCTTCAAAACGAGTAGATTTATAGCGTGCCGGAATTACCCCTACTGCTTCCATATTCTCTCTAAAAGTTCCTGAGGGTTAACTGTAGCTACTCCTACCTTCCCTACTACAATACCTGCCGCAAAATTAGCGACCATAGCTGCTTGTCGAGCAGATGTACCTGCAACCAGACCTAAAGTAAAAACTGAAATTACCGTATCACCTGCTCCAGAAACATCAAAAACTTCCTGTGCTACGGTATCGATCTGATAGGGAGGTTTATTTCTTTCAAACAAGCGCATTCCTTGCTCTCCCAACGTGAGTAAAACTATCTTTATATTTAGATATCTTAATAGCTCCTTTCCTGCTAAATTAATTTTATCATCGCTATCAAGTTTATCAAAATTCACGCGCAATGTCTTACGATTATCTTTTATCTTAATATTGTGTATGGCGTTCTCTGTTTCTTTACGATTAGGAGTAATAGCTGTTGCCTGTAATCGCCAATATATATCAAAGTGATCCTCTTTAGGGTCGATAGTAACGATTTTCTTTGCTTTTCTTATAGAAGGATAAATATTATTTAAAAATAATCTATTGATCATTCCTTTACCATAATCTTCAATAATCAATGCATCTATATCTCTGAGATTATCTAAAACAAATTCGATTATCTTGCGAGAAATACGATCATTGCTGAAATCTTCAACTACTTCTCTATCCAATCGTAAAACCTGTTGATGTCGGGCAATAATCCTTGTTTTTTTTATAGTAGGCCTAAGTCTATCCAAAAATATCCCTTCAGTTTTAATTTGACGCTTTTTTAACTCTCTAAGCAAAAGATTTGCCTCGTAATCGTCGCCTATTCTACCACAAAGCAAAACCTCTGCTCCTAAGCTACTTAAATTAGCAGCAACATTAGCTGCTCCTCCCGGCATATAAGAGGGTTTTCCTTTCTGTAGTACAACCGGAACAGGTGCTTCGGGAGAAACTCTTTCTACCTCCCCCCAAATATACTCATCCAAAATAAGATCTCCTACAACCAGAATCTTTGCTGCTTTGAAATTATCGATTATCTTTTTAAGATCATCCATCTTAAAGTTTTTCTATTACTGCCTGAGCAAACAGAGGAAGCATAATTTCATGGTGACCAACAATATAAAAACCTTTCCCTCCCGAAAGATGAGGTCGTTTGACCAAATTTTGTTCAGGCCGATAATGATAAAACATATCAAAATTAGCAGTAATAAAATCTTTTACTTTATAATCTAAATTACGTGCAATATTTAATGCCTTTAAAAAAACCTCCGGCATAATTACTGCTGAACCAAAATTTAATACTACTCCTCCCTTTTTTAAATTCTTAATTATTTCTATCAGTTTATAAAAATCGCGTTTACTCCCCTCCGCGGTTAACCCTGCATCAAAAGAAGGATGCTGATGAATTATATCCGTACCTATTGCTATAAAAACACAAATAGTAACCCTATACTTATACGCATAAAAAAGAATACTTAAATTTTTATATCTTAAATAGCTCTTCGCAATTTTCTCTGCTACAGCTTCACCCAATCCCAAACCTTTACCTACCCCTTCTTTTACTGCCTCATTTATAAAATCAGCGGTCTCTTTTGCCATGCCAAACATACCTTTTTCTAACGCAGAACTTACATCTTCAGAAGTTTTTCCACCAAAAGCAATCTCAAAATCATGGATTATCCCTGCACCATTTAAAGCAATACAATTGATTGCCTTTCTTTTTATTAACTCAATTAATATTGGATTGAGCCCACATTTAATCACATGAGCTCCACACATAAATATAATCGGCTTTTTATTCCTCTTTGCTCTAACCGTTGCTTCTACTAGTTCTTTCAAATCTCTTGCCTTTAATATCTCTGGTAAAGAGTTGTAGAATCTCAAAAAACTTGTTCCCTTAACCGGTAAAGAAGCAAAATCTTTTAGATCTACCTTACTTTTTCTTCCTTTTAAAGAAAAGGTTTTTATCTTAGTTATATCTATCATACTGTATAATTTTACCATTAATTTTTATTCAAATCAATAAATACTAATTTTTCGTTAAACTCTAAAAAATGTCTCCTTTGTAATAAGGCACCTTTGTTATATCAAAGAAGAGATTTTATAAACGGCAACAGATAGATTTAGAAGGTAAACTTTTCAGAAGACAAAACCACTCTCCTTTAAAATTAAACGAACCTCTCTTTGATAATTTTAATTTTTCTCTGTCTTAATTGAAAAATAGATAAATAAGATAGGCAAGAAAGGTTTTTATTGCAAGTCTACTATTTATCTAAAAATCCCGTTAGGGAAGCTAAATCTACATGGTCTGATTGTACCCCTACGCGATAATTTGAAAAATCAATGGTTTTTGACCAAACAACTTCTCCTTTTAAATAAACTGTTTTCTGTTGGGATGGCAACTCTATCCAAAGTTCTATGGTGGTTTGTGGTTTTAAATATTGGTGCATAAACAACCCTAAACCTTGGGCACTTACATCATTAACAAAACCCCTCCCTTCAATTTTATAACTATCTATAAATCTTGCGGTTAGATTTGTTTTTATCCTTACAAACTGCCGCCTTTCTTTAAAATAATACTCTTCCATTTCTATTGATTAGTTTTAGCACCAAATGGTTGTCGATTTAATACGTTCATATGGATTTTCAAAGAATGCAAAAAAGTAATCAGATAAAGATTATCTCCGGATATAGTATAAATACTCCCTTTAAACCTAAAGATAAATCTTTCTAGTTGTTTCTGATGATTACATTCCTTAAGAATATATAAATAAGGTACAGGTTGAATAATTTTTTCCTGAGGATTAACTTTTCTTACTAAACAGATGAGATGGCGACTTATAGAAGTACGTACCCCCGATTTTTCAAATAATTCATTATTCACAATTATTTTTTTTCTTCTATCAGGAGAGGTTAAATTTTTAAAAATTATTTGACGCATGTTCTCTCCTTTTAAAACAAAAGCCGGATTGCTTCTCTTTTTTTATTTTCTTCCCCTCCTTTTGGGGTTCTAATTTGAACCTTTAGCAATCCGGCCTCCTTTTCTTGGAGAATCATAAAACTTTTATAAATTATTTATAAATTAAAAAACAAAAAATCTTTTTTCATTCAAAGTATAACACCTTCTTATTGTTTTTCAAGGTGTTTTAAAAAATAAAAAGAAAACGGTTTCTTTTTATTAACTGTAAAAATATGAAATACTTATATTCGAGGTTCTTTTTTTTTAAGAATCCTTTTGATATTAGAGATGTGTTTTAAGATAATAAATATAGATAAAATAATACTTATAAAAATAAACTCTTTCCTCTGGTTAAATATAAACATAAAAACAGGAAAAAAAAGAGCAGTAGATATAGAGGCAAAAGAAACCATTCGACTCAACAGTAAACTAATCATCCATGTGCCGGCGCAGAATATCAAAACTTTCCATATTCCTTCTACTTCTAAAGCCAAACCTATTAATACCCCAAAAGTAGTCGCTACTCCTTTACCTCCTTTAAAATTCAAAAATATTGACCAGTCATGTCCTATTATTGCCAAAAGCCCTAAAATTAATCTTAAGATATTAGGATACAAGAAATTAAATCTGAATAAGATATAATCCCCTATAAATACTACGGGGATAATTCCTTTGAGTATATCTACACCGAGAATAAAAAAAACCGCGGGTTTTCCTAATATTCTACTGGCATTGGTAGCCCCTACATTACCCGAACCAATCTTACGAATATCCTGATTTTTTATTATCTTAACTAAGATATAAGCCGTGGGAATAGAACCTATAATATAACTCAAAAGAAAACATCCTATTAAAACCATCTGTTTATTCATAATGATTAGAATCGTAAAGTAATTTAAGCCCTCTACGGATATAATCAAAGCCGGAGATAAGAGTAAAAATCACTGCTACTGTCCAAAAAATACAAGAAAAACTTAACTGCACAAGTACTGCGATTACTGCTAACATCTGAAAGAAAGTAGTAAGTTTACCCCAGACTGTAGGATAAATATCCAATTTTGTTCTCAACAGATATATCACTATTACTCCTAAAAGGATGATTATATCTCTACTTACTACAATAAGACTTACCCAGAGGGGAAATCTTATCCTCAAAGGAAAATTATCTATCATCCTTAAACCCACAAAAGCGCTAAGAAGTAAAATTTTATCGGCAAGGGGATCAAGCACAAGACCTATAGGAGATCTCTGTTTAGTCTTACGCGCTAAATAACCATCTACCGCATCAGAAAAAACTGCCAACATAAATATAAAAAGCGCTATGTATCTTAAGAAATCATTCTCTTCAGAGTAATAGATTAGACAGGCAATAAAAAGCGGAACACTTAATATTCTAAATATAGAAACTTTGTTGGCGATATTCACCTTATTAATCTTATCCGAGATAAAGGGAAATAAATCAAAAATGCCTTACCTAAAATATTTTTATCAGGAACAAATCCCCAGTAACGGCTATCCTGAGAGGAAAAAGAGTTATCTCCTAATACATAATAACAGTTCGGCGGTACCACTATCTCTTCTTCAACTCCATAAGTACCTCGATTATAATAATAAAATCTACCAAAGATATCGTCATTAAGAGGCTGACCATTTATATAAATCATACCGTTTTTTATTTTAACTCTTTCTCCACCAAAAGCAACTAATCTTTTAATAAAATTTTTTTTGGGTTCTTGGGGATAAATAAAAACGATCACCTCTCCTCTCGTTGGTTTTTTTGTACCAAGAAACAAAATCCGTTTGCCCAGAAAAGGTATCCTTAAACCATAAATAAACTTATTTACTAAAATATGATCTCCCACCAAAAGAGTAGGTTCCATAGAAGCAGAGGGAATCTTAAATGCCTGTACAACAAAGGTACGGATAATCATTGCTAAAATAAAAGCAACTATAATTGATTCCACCCATTCTCGGATTACCGATCTTTTATTTTTATTCTTTTTAGTTTTTAAATCCTTATCCATCAGCTTTAAATTAACTTCAAACTATAATTTTAATACCTCTAAAAAAGCCTCCTGGGGAATTTGAACTTTACCAAACTGTTTAAGACGTTTCTTGCCTTCTTTTTGAATCTCCCAAAGCTTGCGTTTACGAGTAATATCGCCTCCATAACATTTACCTGTGACATGTTTAGCTAAAGGTTTTATTTTTTCAGAGGCGATAATACGATTATCGGCAGTAACTTGGATATTAACTTCAAATAACTGCCTCGGGATAACCTCTTTCAATCTCTCTACTAACATCTTTGCCTTGGCATATGCCTTATCTTTATGAACTAAAAAAGAAAAAGCATCGCAGACTACTCCATTTAACATCACATCAATTCGACTTATCTGAGTGGGGAAATAATTGTAAAATTCATAATCAATAGAACCGTACCCTCGTGTCAGCGATTTGATACGATCATAAAAATCAACAATAATTTCAGAAAGCGGAACGGTAAAGTTAAGACATAATCTTGCTTCACCTAAATACTCACTCGATTGATATATCCCCCTTCGGTATTTAACTAATTCGCAAACTGACTCTACAGAATCCTGAGGGATGATTAAAAGAAGACTAACATAGGGTTCCTGAACTTCTGCTATCTCATTATAATTAGGAAACTTACGAACATTATCTATCTCTATAATCTCGTTATTCTTTTTCCTCACGCGATAAACTACATTAGGAGTAGTAAGAATTAAATTAAGACCGTATTCTCTCTCTAATCTTTCCTGTACAATCTCCATATGTAAAAGACCTAAGAATCCACACCGAAATCCTGCTCCAAAAGATTGAGACTCTTCCGGTTCATATACAAAAGAGGCATCAGAAAGTTGGAGTTTCTCCATTGCCTGGCGCAGTGATCCAAAATCCGCAGGATTAACCGGATAAATTCCACAAAAAACTAAAGGTTTAAGTTTACGAAAACCCGCCAGAGGAAAAGAGGCAGGATTATTTAATTTTGTCACGGTATCTCCAATAGAGATCTCACGAGGAGAACGGATATTAGCAGTAAAATAACCTATATCACCCGGACATAAAGAAGTTACTGTTCTGTATTTTAGGTTCTCAAATACTCCTAACTCCTCTATAACTGCTACCCTCTGAGTTTGCATAAATTTTATCTCCTCCTTTATGGATAAAGCACCATCCATAATCCTTACAAAAACCACTACCCCTTTAAAGGGGTCATAATAAGAATCAAAAACCAGGGCCTTAAGGGATGCCTGAGGGTCTCCTCGAGGAGGAGGAATCTCTTTAACAATCCTTTCTAAAAGTTCATCTATACCTATTGCCTGTTTAGCAGAAATCAAAAGTATCTCCTCTTCTTTAAATCCCAGCACAGTTACTAACTGTTTCTTTACCCTTTCAGGATCGGCATTAGAAAGATCAATTTTATTTATTACCGGAATGATTTTTAGTTTATTTTCTTTTGCCAAATGAAAATTAGCCACAGTTTGAGCCTCCACTCCCTGCGCGGCATCAACCACTAATATCGCTCCTTCGCAAGCAGAGAGAGACTTGGAAACTTCATAAGTAAAATCTACATGACCGGGTGTATCTACTAAATTAAAAATATAATTATTATTGTCTCGCAAAAAATAATTAATCCTTACAGTAGATGCCTTAATAGTGATACCTCTTTCTCTCTCCAGATCCATATCATCAAGTATCTGATCCTGTCGATGTCGAGGATCTACTGCTCCTGTTTTTTCTAATATTCTATCTGCGAGGGTTGACTTCCCATGATCAATATGTGCAATAATACAAAAATTGCGAATTAGATTTTTATCCATTTTGATTTGTCAATTATGTCTGATCTATTTTCAGCCATTAGTCAATTCTTCAATTTATCAACATCCAGATTAATATAACTTAAAATTTTATCAACTACTTCCTCGATACTCATATGGGTAGTATCAATATATATAGCATCCTCTGCTTTTCGTAAAGGAGCACACTGACGCGTTGAATCTATATAGTCACGTTTTAAAATATCCTGCTCTACCTCCTCTAAAGAAATTTCTTTTTCTAATGCCTTAAACTCCTTAAATCGTCTCCTAACTCTCTCTTTAAAATCTGCATCTAAATAAAATTTATAGTCTGCCTGAGGAAAAACCACTGTACCAATATCTCTGCCTTCCAAAACCGCACCTTTATTATCTCTAACTGCCTGACGTTGAAGTTCAACCATTATTCTTCTTAAGGATGCTATCTGAGAAATCTCTGAGACAAACTTAGTAACCCGTGGCTCTCTTATCTGCTGAGTCACCTCTCTCCCATCGAGATAAATTTTTAATGAAGAAGAGGTCTCTTTAAGTTCAATACGAGAATCCCTTGCCATTGCTACTAATGCCTCCTCGTCCTTTATATCTATTTTATTAAAAATAGCTTTAAGGGTGAGGGCACGGTACATGGCTCCCGTATCAATATAAAGTAGTTTTAATCGGCGAGCTACTTCTTTAGCTACCGTGCTTTTGCCTGCCCCGGCAGGTCCATCAATAGCTATAATCATAGGATCTTAGATCTTTTCCTTTGTATCTTTTTTAAAAAAATATATAAACCCTCCGCATCCCTTTTAGAGATAAGCCATTCCAAAAAAGATATTCTTTCCTTAAATTGCTTAAGTGAACCCAAAGTTTCCTTATGATTACTTATAAAGATATCTCTCCAAAGTTGAGGCGAAGATAATGCAAGACGCGTTGTATCTTTTAAACCACCTGCAGAATACTTTAAATACTTAACAGGTAAAGAATCTATAAGAGAAAAAGCAACTAAATGTGGAAGATGGCTAGTAAAGGCAATAATTTTATCATGCAATGCTGGTGAAAGAAAATCTACCCGCGCCCCGACTGCCTCCCAAAGTTCTTTTATTTTGAATAAAACCTCTCTAGAGGTATTTTTAGTAGGGGTAAGAATACATAAGGAATTTTTAAAAATAGTGGGATCTGCAAACTTTACCCCTATATTATGAGAACCCGTTAAAGGATGTGAGCCCACATAATTACAAAATAACTTTTCTAATTTTAAAACAATCTCTTTTTTACTGCTTCCTACATCTGTCACTATACAATTCCTTCTAATTGTCTTGGAAACCAAAGAAGCGATCTCCTTTATCACCCCTACAGGGGTAGCCAAAATAACTAAATCTACATCGCTAAGTAAATTTAAATCGGTTGTCGCAATATCCACTGCTTTCCGTCTTAAAGCCTCCTGTAAAGTGTTTCTGTGCCGACAGATTCCTATTACCCTTTTGGCTAACTTATATTTTTTTATCGCCAAACCTAAAGAACCTCCTATTAAACCAATTCCTACAATTCCTATTTTTTTAACTAACATGTGTCAGAGTTCCCTCCCTAACGCTTTTGCTAAAGACCTCAAATCTTGCATTAAATCATAAAATTTCTGAGGAACAAGTGATTGTATACCATCTGAAAGCGCCTCTTCGGGATTGGGGTGCACCTCAATAATCAAACCATCTGCCCCTGCTGCCAAGGCGGCCTTAGATAACGCGGGAACTAACCCCCATTTTCCTGCTGCATGACTGGGATCTACTATCACAGGTAAATGGGAAAGTTGTTCTATAACCGGAACTGAACTAATATCCAGAGTGTTACGCGTAAAATCTTCAAAAGTACGTATACCCCTTTCACAGAGAATCACATTAAAATTACCCCCCGCAAGAATATACTCGGCAGACATAAGCCACTCTTTAATAGTAGAAGACATACCTCTTTTTAATAAAACTGGTTTCTGAGTCATGCCTATTTCTCTCAGAAGATTAAAATTCTGCATATTCCTACAGCCGATCTGTAAAACATCGGCATAACGACTAACTAACTCTACATCGCGGGGATCCATTACTTCAGTAACTGTTACTAATCCTAACTCCTCACCAATCTGCTTTAAATATTTAAGTCCTTCTTCTCCTAATCCTTGAAATGTATAGGGTGAAGTACGAGGTTTAAAGGCACCGCCGCGTAATACCCTTGCTCCTGCTTTTTTTATCTCCTGGGCTGCTCGAAACAGAACATCAAAATTCTCAATCGCACATGGACCAGCCATAATTATTATCTCTCTACCCCCTATTTTGACATCTCCTCCTAAATCAATAATAGAATCTTCTCTCTTAAATTCCCGGGAGACAAGCTTGTAAGGTGCCAACACGGGCATCACCTTTTCTACCCCGGGAAACACTTCTAAAGGTGTAACCCTTAAAATATCTTCAGGTCCTATTACACCAATAATGGTACGCTCTACCCCTTTAGAAAGATGTGGTTTAAGACCTAATTTCTTTACCTTCTCAATAATATGAGAGATCTGATCTTGAGTTGCATCGGGTCTTAGAACAATAATCATACTTTTCCTCCTTGATTATCCGTTTAAATACCTCTATAAATTTTTTATTTTCCTCTTTTTTGCCTATCGTTACTCGAATAAAATTATTTAAGTTGTACTGCCTTAGATCTCTCACAATCACTCCATATTTAAGCATTTTCTTAAATATCTCAAAAGAATCCTTTTTTACATCAACCATAATAAAATTTGCTACAGAGGGAATATATTTTATGCCTAGATTATCAAGTGCCTGATAAAGATAACGTTTTCCTTCCAAAACCGTCTTTCTTGTCTTCTTCAAAAATTCTCTATCTTCTAAAGCAGCTAACCCTCCTACCTGAGCTAAGGAATTAACATTGAAAGGCTGCCTTGCTTTTTCTAAATAAGAGACGAACTCCTCGGCAGCGATCGCATAACCCAATCTCAATCCCGCCAGGGCATATGCCTTAGAAAAAGTTTTTAAAATAATAATATTCTTATTATGAATATAATTTAAACTGTACGGAAAATCATCAACATCTACAAATAAGTCGTAGGCTTCATCCAACACTAAAATTACCCTCTTAGGTAAACCTCTTATAAAATCATCTAATTCTTTTTTGTTAACATAAGTTCCCGTTGGATTGTTAGGATTTGCAATAAATATGAGTTTGGTTCTATAATTAATCGCCTTTTTTATTGCCGTTAAGTCATATCTAAAATTTTTTAAAGGTACAGGGATTACTTTACGATTGTTTATATTGGCAATAATCTTATATTCCAAAAAAGTCGCTTCAGAAATAACAATATTCTCATCTTCTTTTACAAATGTCTTAATAATTATATCAATTAATTCATCAGAGCCATTACCCAGAATAATATTAGTTGGTTTTATCTTTAAAACTTGAGATAGTTTTCTTTTTAGATAAAAACTAGAAGAATCCGGATAGCGATGGATCTCGGAGAGACTCCTTCTAATAGCCTGTAAAACCTTAGGAGAGGGACCAAGTGGATTCTCGTTGGAAGCAAGTTTAATAATATTTTTTACGTTTGACTGTCTCCTTACCTCTTCTATAGGTTTACCGGGAATGTAAGGAATAATCCTACGAATATTTTCATTAATTATATCTCTTATCATAAAATTATTCACCAACAGGATAAGAACCAAGGATTTTCAAAAATGTACATTTATTCTCTAACTCTTTCAAAGCTCTCTTTACCCGTTTATCTTTACAGTGACCATCTAAATCTACGAAAAAATAATACTCCCAGGCTTTCTTTTTAGAAGGACGGGATTCAATCTTGGTAAGATTTATCTTATATTTCTTAAAGGGGACCAACATATCATGTAAAGCACCAATTCTATCCTTTATAGAGAACAATATAGATGTACGATCAAGACCTGTGGGCTCTGTTTGAGTTTTGCCGATTACCAAAAAACGTGTAAGATTATGCGGTGAATCCTCTATATTTTTTGCTAAAATATTTAGATTGTACACCTCCGCCGCTAATAATGAAGCGATACAGCCACTGTATCTTTGTCGTGCCGCAATCTGAGCTGCTCTGGTAGTGCTGCTTACCTCTATACGTTCAGCCCAAGGAAGATTTTGTTCTATCCACGTTCTACACTGACCAAATACTTGCGGATTAGAATAAAGTCTTTTTATCGTCTTTAAGGGAAATTTACTTAAAAGATTATGGCTAACGTTCATTACAATTTGACTACAGATATTAAGTTCAGAATCAATAAACATATCCAAAGTGTGTGTTACTGCTCCTTCAATAGAATTCTCGATAGGAACGACTCCATAATCTACCTGATCTTTCTCTACTACTAAAAATATATCAGAAATAGTCTGGCAAGGAATATAGTTTACCTGTGAACCAAATTTTTTCAAAGCTGCTAAATGGGTAAAAGTAGCGGGAGGCCCAAGATAAGCTACTTTAAGGGATCTTTGAAGGGATAAGCTCCAAGACATTATCTCACGATAGATCGCTTCTAATGCCTCTTTAGAGAGTGGTCCTTTATTTCTTTTAACAAGCCTACTCAGAATCATCTTTTCCCTCTCAGGAGAATAAACATCCTTCTTCTGTTGCTTTTTAATCCGAGATATCTGTGTAATTATCTCGGCGCGTCTGTTCAATAATTCTAATATAAAATTATCAATCTTATCTATCTTCTGCCTTAGTTTCCTTAATTCCATCCTCTTTCTCCTTTTGATTATTTTTCAAAAAAATATCCGGTGAAAAATTTTCTATCTTGGGCAAATCGTACAGAGATTTTAAACCAAAAAATTCTAGAAACTCACGAGTTGTCCCATAAAGATATGGTCTACCCGCCGCTTTCCTTCTACCTACTGTACGGATAAGACCCATTTCTTTTAAATTTTCTATCACCCTATCTACATTGACCTTACGTAACGATTCAATTTGCAGTTTTGTCACCGGTTGCTTATAAGCAATTATAGCCAAAGTCTCTAACGCAGCGCGACTAAGTCTTTCTTTTCTTCTGTTCTTAAAAAACTTTCTTAAAACAGGGTGAAATTCTTCGGGAGTAACCATTTGAAAACCACCTGCCACCTCTACTATCCTCATTCCTCTTTTGTTCTCAATATACTCTCTAATCAGATCGGCTAGAACTTGACGTATCTGTTGTGAAGAGATATTATTATCAAAAATTTCCTTTATCTGTTCAATCAACACCGGTCTATCGGAAGAAAAAAGTACTGCTTCAATTAATGACTTTACAGTGTTACTTTCCATATTTTGATCTTTGTCGATAGATCTCATTCAACAATTCTTCGGTTGTCTTTATATCAGAATTTCTCTCTAATGCTTTTTTTACCATCATCAATGCTTCCTGTTTTTTGTATTGCAATTGGAGAAGTACATTTACTGCCTCATCAGCAATATCTTTTTTTCTTTCTTCAATTTTAATCTTTTCATCCTGGATAAGACCAAATTTGCCTACTTTATTTTGAAGTTTTGCCACTATCTCCTTTGCCCTTTGCTCCCCAATGCCGGGTAGAGATTTTAAAAAATCTATATCCGCCCCATAGATAGCATTAGCAATGGAGGAAATAGGTTTATTTAAAGCCTTTAAAGCAGCGCGCGGTCCAATACCAGAAACAGTAATAAATATCTCAAAAAATTCTTTCTCTACTTCATTTAGGAAACCTATTAATACGGGAATATTACGTGAAGGTTCTACCTGTAAATAATGATAAGTAACCAACCGAATAGTCCCATCGGTATTTATATTCTCAGATAATCTCTGCAAAGTAGAACTTGATACATAAATACGATAAATAATGCCCCCTGTATCGATAAGCAAAGAGTTATCCTCTTTCTCTAATAACTTACCATAGATATATGCGATCATATTAAGAAATTGCTACTTCTTGATAAAAGTTTTCCTTTCTAGATATATAATAATGCGCCAACGCTGCCGCCAAAGCATCCGTTATATCAGTAGAAAAGAGGGCTCTTTTTATATTCAAAATCCCCGTCACCATCCTCTGGATCTGTTCTTTTGATGCCTGACCCACGCCTATCAATGATTTTCTTATTCGCGTAGATGCATATTCATAAAGAGGAATATTCTTTTCTGCGGAAAGTAGACAAATTATTCCTTTCACCTGTCCTAAGATATAAGCAGTAGTAGGATGCCGAAAATGAATATATAATTTTTCCATAACCATAACATTGGGATGAAAACGCGTAACTACTCTCAAAAGTTTAGAGTAAATTTCCCTAAGCCTAAAAGGATAGTTTTTCTCAGTAGTAGTGATGATTGTACCGGTATGAATAAGTAATAACTTATTGTTTGAAGTATCAATCACTCCATATCCCGTTACAGAAAGAGCAGGATCGATTCCTAAAATTCTCATCTTACGCTGTACTGCTTATCTGTTCCATTATCTCATCAGGGATATCAAAATTTGCATAAACATTCTGCACATCTTCATGTTCTTCCAGGGTTTCTACTAACTCCAAGACTCGCTTGGCAGCATCACCCGTAACGCGTACTACCGAAGAAGGTAAAAAAGTGATCTCTGCTGACTGAAATTTTATTCCTTTTTGTTGTAAAATTGATTTTATATTCTCTAAATCTTGCGGTTGACAGATAATCTCAAAATTCTTATCATCTTGTTTTAAATCCTCTGCACCCCCATCGAGGACCAAGGAGAGCAATTCATCTTCATTTATTTTTACGGCAGATCTATCCAGCAATATATAACCTTTTTTTGAAAACATCCAGCTCACAGAACCTGTCCCGGCGAGATTACCTCCTTTTTTAGAGAAAATATTCCTTATCTCAGCAGTAGTACGATTCTTATTATCAGTCAATGCTTCAACCATCACTGCTACCCCGCCCTCCGCATATCCTTCATATATTACCGTCTCATAGGAAACTCCCGGCAGTTCACCTGTTCCTCTCTTTATTGCTCTCTCAATATTCTCCCAAGGCATATTCATCTCTTTTGCTTTGTTAACTACTGTACGTAACCGAGAATTAGTCTCGATATTTCCCCCACCTTCTCTAGCTGCTACTGTAATCTCTTTTATCAATTTAGTAAACATCTGTCCTCTTTTGGCATCCACTACTGCTTTTTTATGTCTTATACTCGCCCATTTTGAATGTCCTGACATCTAAGTACCTCCTTTTAAAAAATTTATTAATCAATTCAATAAGAGACAGAACAGTGAGGTAAGCCGGGTTTTGTATTTTAAGATGGCATCTATCTTAATTATCAAATTACTTTGAT
Organism: Candidatus Omnitrophota bacterium; assembly: GCA_023819665.1. Classification (GTDB taxonomy): domain Bacteria; phylum Omnitrophota; class Gorgyraeia; order Gygaellales; family JAMWCP01; genus JAMWCP01. Next base: position 7,982 of record JAMWCP010000010.1, on the reverse strand, counting down.
AACTTTAGCGGTCTACCCTGCCTGAAAGATAGATTATTATCTATCATTGGAGCGGGCCACCCCAAATTCAGGCTCTATCTGACCTTGCTCCACGTAGAGATTGCCGCGTTTCACCTCCCGCATATGCGGTACTCGTCTCTGTGGCTCTTGCATCATAATTAATGATGCATCCACTCTCTGTGGAATCCTCTCCAATAACTTGGAGGATGGGCGTTACCCATTACGCTTGCCCTCTGGAGCCCGGACTTTCCTCCCCTTTGATAAAAAGGAGCTGCCATCACCTCCTGTTCTGTCAAAGAACTCTGTTAGTTTGTTTTTTACTGCTAAACTAGCTAATCTATCTGCTCCACGATTATTTTTGCGTGGTATATGACATATTTCAAATTCCTTGAATGCGGATAATAAATGCCGAACCTGCTGATAGAGATTAAAGATCTTAGCATCCTTAATACGATATTCTTTTTTTATCTGTTTATACAAAAGTTGGCTATCAGTATTTATCTTTACCGCATCTGCTCTATTTATCAAAGCCTCCTGCAGGCCATAAATTAACGCCATATACTCTGCAATGTTGTTAGTAGTATTACCTATATAAAAAGAAAGATTTTTAATTACATTGTCATTTTCACAAATAATCACCCCAATACCTGACGGACCAGGGTTTCCTTTAGAGGCACCATCGATATATAACTCTAATCTTTTCATTGCTAATCATACTTAATATCTTCCTCAATATAAAGCATCCTCTGACATATCTCGCAACTAATAATTCGCTCATACATTTTAATAAGATTAACCATTTGAGGAGGAAGTGTCATATTGCATCCCTCACAAGAATTGTTATTTACTTTAACAATAGCCAAACCATCACGGTTCTTAAGTATCCTTTCGTATTGCATTAATATCTGAGGTTGAATATCTGCAACAATATCTTTTCTCTTTATCTCTAATGTAGCTAACCTCTCTTCTATCTCTTTTATGCGTATCTCAATCTTATTCTTTTCACGATTAAAGTTCTTCTCCTCTTCTGCAAGATTCTCCTTTTCCTGTTGCAACTCCTTCTGTTTTATATCAATTTTATCTATAATCTCCAAAATTTTATCTTCCTGAAGAGAAATATCTGCCTTAGCTATTTCAATCTCTTTTAACATCGCAGTGTATTCTTTGTTTGTTTTCAATTGATAAAGTTGAATCTGCAGTTTCTTTATTTGTTCTTCTTTGGAGGTAAGTTCTAATTCTTTATCCTTTTTTTCTTTTAAGAGATTCTGAATCTCCCTCTCTGTCTGGGTTAATTGTTTTTTCTTCTCTTCAAAAGCATTATTCAGAGCTTCTATCTCAGCAGGCTTAGATTCTTTTTCCTCTCTTAAAGCAAAAATTTGACTATCTACATTTTGCAATTCAATTAATCGGCGGATCTGTTCTTTTAATCCTTCTTTATTCATCTTTTCAACTAATGGGCGCAGAAGGACTCGAACCTTCGACCTCTACAATGTGAGTGTAGCGCTCTCACCAATCTGAGCTATGCGCCCATACTAAGTTAATCTAGATTCCAATATAAAACTTCTTCTTTTCTAAAAAACATTTAATCTTGGGCCCTGAGGGATTCGAACCCCCGACCAAGTGATTATGAGTCACCTGCTCTGCCACTGAGCTAAGGGCCCAAAATTTAACCTTCGGGGTTAAGTAGCAATAATTTATCTTAGATTATATAATATACTATTTTTATAAGTTTTTGGCAAGGAGAAAATAGAAAATTAAAAGATTGATTCTTTAATACAATTATAAAATTTTTGAAATAAAACGGTAAGATTTTACTCTCAAAGGAGAACAAGGATATTTCATCCCCTAAAGATTTAAATTATCAGTCAATAAGTTTCAAAATACGCCATAGATTCATAAAGTTTATCTTTTCAAATTCAACACCTATACGGCTCACCGTTGGTTCTATCTTTTTGCTCCATATAACTATGCCATTAATATAAAGCGGTTCTTTATTATCAGCCAAATCTATCCACATTTCTAATTCTTCTCCCGCAGAAAGTACTTCATTAGTCAGAATTAATCCTCCACCGCCTGCACTTATATCTATAAGCCTACCCTCCCCTCTTTTATTGGTCTGTTTGCAGAAAAATTCTACAGGGAAATCAACTTTGTATCTCTCAAACATTCTTCGGTCATACATACTCTACTCCTTTTTTAAATTCTAACACAATCCATAGCTTATGCAAGAATTTATTATCTACCGCGCTAATAGAGCATATTTACAGATAGAATTATAGGCGCACCACTGACAATTTATATAATCGGGTTTTGCTTCAAATATCTGATGTCGTATCCCATAAGATGCCTCTAATATCTTTTTCTTTGTTTTATCCAAATCCTTATCTGAAAATTTAGCTCTCCCTGTTATACCTGATTCCAAAAAATAGAGCCGTACCTCCTTGGGGTATTCTTTAAATATCTCTTTATAAGCAAGGGTGTATACCTTTAATTGTAAACTATCTTTTGTACGTCTATCCGCATCTTCATGTTCCACAATATCAGAAGACTTAAAATCCGTAATTATACCGCCATCTGGTTCTATATCTATACGATCAAAGCGACCAATGATACGATTATTTTCGTATATAAAAGAAAAATCTTTCTCAATATAATTAGGAAGCCTGCCGCTCTCTTCTTGTATATGATAAAAACGTAAAAGCGCCTTCTTGGCTACATTCCACTTCTCCTCTTGGTGTTCTTTACACAAAAAACCTTCCGGTTTAAAGACTTCTTCAAAAGTTCTTATAAGAAAATCCTCCTTCGGATTTTGCCCGTTAATTTTATAACGTAGATATCTAGTTACCGCCTCATGCATGGCACGACCATAAAGTACAGTGTGATGCTCCATAATAGGAATACGTAATATATGTACATACTTATATTTCAATGGACAGGTAAGATAATCATCAATTTGGAAATAACTCAAAGTAAGCAAACCCTTCTGAGAAGAAGAAGTTAGAAAAGGTATTTTTGCCTTTCCTTCTGAAGAAAAACGAGAGATAGTCTCCCATGAAGAAGATACCTCCTCTTCCTTTATTATCTCTTTACCCAATGCTTCTATAATAAACTGACTTGGCTTTCGGCGACGACTTCCGCCGTAATCGTGTGCATAGGTAAAATAGAGCTTCTCCTTAGCCCGTGTCATACCTACATAAAAAAGTCGTCTTTCTTCCTGTAAATAAGCATCTCCTTCAGGCAAAGCTTCTTTGATTAAATCTTCAGGTATCTCAATAGGTTGACTGCGATGATAAAGAGGAAAACAACCCATAACTAGATTTACTAAAAACACTACTCTGAATTCTAATCCTTTTGCTTTATGTACAGTCAATACATTTACTGCATCCACATCTAAGTCTACCTCAACCTGTGCAGGAACATCTCCGGCTTCTATAAGTAAGTCAAGGTGATTTATAAAGGTTATAGCACGATTATCTTTTGCTACCAATTCAAAATCTCGTATCATACTAAAAAAACGAGCGAGATTGCGAACCTTTATTTCGTTCTCTAAGCTCTGCTCCCTGATGAGTTTTGCCAAATATCCGCTTTCTTTTAAAAAAGTATAAAGTAGTCTACCCACACTCAAATGGCGAGATAGTTCTAAAAAACGCTCTGTATCTTTAAGAAACCTTTCTATCGTTAGAAAAGTATCTTTCTTTAACCCCTTAATCTCCTCAATGGTGTGTAAATTTTTAAATACATGATATAGAGGCAGACTACGTCTTTTAGCATAATGCATACATAAGGTTAAGTCTTCCATATCCAAAGTATACGGTTCTGAGCTAAGAAGATAAAACAGTGCTAACGAATCAGTAGTAGAGATGATAAATCTCAAAAAATTAATGCATAATCTTATCTCATCCTGCTGGTAAAGCCCCTCGTTTCCACTAAAACGCACAGGGACACCTAACATATTGAGTGATTCAATATAACCCCGCGCATCAGAATTAGAACGTACCAAGATAGCAAAATCATTATATCTAAAATTACCCCCTTCAGTCATTTTTTTTATAGTTTTAGCCACAAAATCTGTCTCTGCCAGATGAGTATCAAAACAAAAAACTTGAGGCCCCTCGCCTTGTTTTAAGGCTACCAGTTTCTTATTTATGTTTGCCTTTATCTCAAAACGATCAGGATTATTATACTGGATCAATCTGTATGCGCTATCTAGAATACTCTGATTAGAACGATAATTTATAAGCAAGCTTATCTTCTTTGCTTCAGGAAAATCCTGGATAAAACTCAGAACATTACTGTAAGCAGCACCGCGCCAACGATATATACATTGATCATCGTCAGCCACCACTGTAATATTTCTCGATTGCCAAGCCAGAAGTTTAACTAACTGATACTGAGCAAAATTGGTATCTTGAAATTCATCAATAAGAATATATTTGAATCTATCTTGATAGCGTTTTAATATTAAAGGATGTTGACGAAAAAGCTTTAATACCAAATAAAACTGATTCCCAAAATCTACCTTACCTTCCCGTTCTAAAAGTTCGAGATATTTAGCATAAGCAAAAGCAATTTCTTTCTGCTGAAGACTATATTCCTGAAGTTCCTTATCTTGGGGATTTTGGGCGGATTTAACTAAAAGCTTTTTTACATAATCTATATACTCCTGTGGTGAAATATCATCGTCTCTTAATCGGCTAAATATAGATATAAATGCACTAATATAACGATTGGGTTCAGTAAGGGGACGATAATAAGAAAGATCGAATTCAAACAGATGTTCGCGTAAAAAAACAGCTGCCTCTGCCTGCGTAAGTACTTTAAAATCTGGATTCAAACCGAAAAGCAAGGTATTTTCTCTTAAAATACGATCTCCAAAAGCATGAAAAGTAGAAATCCAGATATCCGTATATCCGTAGGGAACCATCATATCAACTCTCTCTTCCATTTCGTTAGCTGCTTTATCGGTAAAAGTAAGGGCTAAAATCTCGTCGGGTTCTGCTAAACCCTGTTTGATAAGATAGGCGATTCGGCGAGTAATTACTGTAGTCTTGCCTGTACCTGCTCCGGCAATAATAAGCAGGGGTCCCTGTTCATGTATAACTGCCTCTATCTGTTGAGGATTAAGATCTTCTAATAAAATACTATCTTTCCCTATCATTTAATAAGAAATCATTCTCACTATTTCATCTATTTTACCTTGACAAGATACAATTTTCAAGTATACTTATACATTAATATTTTATTATTAGGAGCAAATATGCGAAAAAGCTGCTTTATCTGTGGAAAAAAAATGTTGAGAGGACGCTATGTAAGCAGAAGAGGTCTTTCAAAGAAAAAAGGTGGAACGGGAAGTAAAATTACGCGTTCAACTAAAAGAAAATTTTATCCTAATCTACGACAAATATGGATAAAACTTAAAGACAACAGAGTGAAACGTGTTTATGTATGTATTAAATGTATAAAAGCGGGAAGGGCAGAATATTTTTATTTTAAAACCCCCTCTTATGTTTCTAACCACCCCTCCGCCCAAGCCTGATATCTTCAATTTTCAGCTCAAATTGGGAATACGATTTAATCCTCGTTGGCTTTAAAGAATAAACGAGATCAAAATATTCAATGGTTGATAAATATTTCTTTAAATCAGACATATGAAAACCTACTGCTGGATAAGTAAACTTACCATCGCTAACCCACAATCTTAAAGTATCATTACCTAAAACCTCAGGTTCACGGCGTAGTTTAAGCCCGCGTGTGTAAAAAAGAGGAGAAGGATTTCCTTCTCCAAATGGTTTTAATTTATCTATCTCCTCCAAAAATTCTATCTTAAGTTCACCTAATCTTAATTCCATATCAATATCTAAAGTGGGATGGATATCGTTAAAATCTAACTTCTTATCTGCTAATCTATTTAATCTTTCTTTTAAAATATAAATATTATCTTTTAAAATAGAAAAACCTCCTGCTAAATTGTGCCCTCCAAAATTTTTTATAATATCACGACATTCTGAAAATGCCTCCATAATATGAAAATTTTTAATGGAACGTGCTGAACCACGACAGAGATCATCTCCTATGGAAATTACTACTGTAGGACGATAAAACATATCTTTTATACGGGAAGCGATAATCCCTAAAACCCCTTCGTGCCAACCATCCTTAGCAAGAACAATAACTTTGGTCTCTTTAAAATTGATCTCTTGTTCAATTATTTCCTCTGCTTCCTTTAAAATTTTTTCTTCAATCTGTTGACGTTGCGAATTAAGTTTGTTTAAATTAAACGCCAACTCCCTTGCCGCTTCTTTTGAATCACTTAGAAGTAAATTCAGAGAAAGTTCTGCGCTATCAATTCTACCACTGGCATTTATCCGTGGAGCAAGTAGATAGGAGACATCAAAACTATCCAGGTAATCCTTATTTATTCGAGCAACTTCCATAAGTGACAGTAAACCTGGTCTTTCTGTCTTTGACAATATCTCTAAACCTTTTTTTACAATTATACGATTATCTCCTGTCAAAGGTAGATTATCTGCCAATGTACCCAAACATACAAAATCTAAATACTCCTGAAGTTCCTGTTGCATAATAGCACAAGCTAGTTTATATACCACTCCCACGCCTGCCAGTTCATAAGATGAATCGGAAGGATTGCCTCGTTTAGGATTTATCACCGCCAATGCCGCGGGTATTTTATTATCTATAGGCAAATGATGATCAGTAACAATAACATCTATTGCTTCTCTTTTTAACTCCTCTATTTCTTTCATATTACTTATACCACAATCTACAGTAACAATCAGATGAATATTATGCTGCTTAGCTATTTTTATTACTGAACGATTTAAACCGTATCCTTCCTTTATCCGATGTGGCAAATAACAGATTACTCCCAACCCTAACTTTTTTAAAACAGACTGTAGAAGTGCTACTCCTGTTATACCATCGACATCATAGTCTCCAAAAATCATAACTTCTTCTTTATTTCTTACTGCTTTCCTAATTCTTTCGCAGGCAATCTTCATATCTAAAAGCTTAAATGGAGAAGATAAACTATTTAAGTCAGATTTTAGAAATACTTCTGCATCCTCAACTGTTTTTATATCACGATTAATAAGTAACTGTGCTAAAAAAGGAGAAATACTTAAACTCCGAGAAATCTCCCTCTGTAATGATGAATCCGGTAAATTTATATTCCATATTCTATACATCTTTTTTCTACATCCTTTCAGGCATAGAAAGCCCTAAAATCTCTAATCCTTTACGTAAAACAATAAAGGTCGCTTTTACTAAACTTAAGCGAGCATGCCTTAAGTTTTTATCTTCCACTAATATTCGGTGACATTCATAAAACTTATGAAAATCAGTAGCTAATTTTTGTAAGTATACTGTTAATATATAAGGATCAACTGTTTTAAAAACAACATCTAAATAATATCTAAATTCTATAATAGTCTTAATAAGCTGTATCTCTTCTTTTTCCTTAAGAAGTTGATAATTTACCTTCCGAATATTTAATCTTTCTTTAGTTTTAAAAAGTATACTACAAATACGCGCATGGGCATACTGAATGTAGTATACTGGATTCTGAGGAAGTTGAGCTTTAGCTAAATCCAAATCAAAATCAAGATGGCTTTCCGTACGACGCATAATAAAAAAGAATCGTGCAGCATCTTTACCTACCTCCCCCAAAAGTTCCTTTAAAGTAATATAACTGGCTTTCCGTGTTGACATCGGTAGGACTTTGCCATTTTTTAAAAGAGTAACCAGTTGAACTATTATTATAGATAAACTACGAGTATCTCTATTCATTGCCTGAATTGCTGCTTTAAGTCGATTGATATAACCATGATGATCGGGTCCCCACAGGTTAATAAGCCAATCAAAACCTCTCCTGTATTTGTATAGATGGTAAGCGATATCTGAAGCAAAATAAGTGTATTCTCCGTCGCTTTTTATCAAAACTCTATCTTTATCATCTCCAAAAG
>JAMWCP010000063.1 GCA_023819665.1 Candidatus Omnitrophota bacterium | reverse complement strand
AAGGATTTTTTTGTAAAGAGTTTTTTCTCTTTTTTGCTTAAATCTCTTCCCAGAAAATATTTAGTTAAATATAGAATGTCTTCCAATCTTGCTCCAATAAAGTAAGATTCTTTCAAACCTGCTACCTGTTGGAATTCTTTAGGAAAAGCCTCTGGCATATGGTGTAGGAAAAATAGAAATACATATCTGCTATTTTCAGGGGTAATTTTTTTCTCAATTTCCTGAAGTCGCGTTTTATTTAATTTATTATCACTCGATGCCTTACTAATTGCGTCTTTCAGAATTTCAAATAGAGATTGATATATATTATCTTCTGCTTTTTTAAGACCATCTGAGGCAAAAATAGTAATATCGGAAGGAATTTGTAGGCAAGAAGGTTGAACATTTAGAACATTTACTTCTTCTGTTGGTGGACCAGTGGGGAGTTGAGGCGGGATGATCGGCTGTCTCTTAGGTAACAACTGATTATTATTAACTTTATATCCTAAAACCTTCTCTACATAATCATGGGGTGAATAGTTTCTTAAATTTTGGGCTACTTCGGAAGAAAGTTGTATCTCTCCTTTTCGTATTAGCTCCTGTTGACGGTTAACCCGCATCTCACCTATTTCATGTAAGTACGTATCTGGTTTTCCATCATAAACTAAATAAGTGATTCTTTCACCATTTTGTCCGACTTTCCTATAACCCAAACCCCTTCTGCCTGAATTACCTTGTATCTCTTTATCAATATACATAAAATAAACATAATCTATTTTATATCCAGCATTAATCAGCTTTTGGTATTCTTCTCTACTCCTAAACTGCCGACCCTCTTTTGTTCTACCCCGTACATCAGGAACAACGCCTTCTTTTTCTAATTGAATGCGTATTTCATCTACTTTTTGCTGGGCCTGAGCAGAAGTCATTGCTCCTCCATCAGAGGCAATTACAGAGGCAATTCTCTGTTCTCCATTATTATTTATAGCAGAGATACCATCGAGAAAATACCTCCCCAAAGGAGTCGGACAACCTGTGTGATCCAATATTCCCATATCTTGCAAATGTTTTAAAAAGGCCTTAATATCACCACGTGTAGGCTTACTGGATTTTCCTGAAGAGGGATCGTTGAGTTGGCGTCCATTTAAAAAATTCCTTATATCTTCACCATTTGGTAATCTTCCGTGCTCATCTATATATTTTTTTATAAACTCATTTAACTCCTTGAAATGTTTGTGGAATGGGTATTTGCCAGAATAAAATCCACCCTCCATATTACCCTTCATAACAGAAGTCTTATCAAAGGACTCTTGTAATGCTTCGATAAATAAGTTATAAAGGGTAAAATACTTATGAGTCATAGGAGGGGTGCCTAATTTTATCTTAGATAATACAACACGAAAGATATTACCAGCGATTGGCTCACGTCCAAACTCTTCTATAAAGAAATTCTGCATACTATTTAAGAACCTACCTACTAAACCCAATTTGTCTGTATTAAATATACAATCTCCAATTGTATCTTGCCAGATTTCCATAATTTCTCCTAATATGGGGATACCGCGTAAACCTGGATAAAGTATAGGTCTTAAAGGATACATAAATGGACCGAACCAAAGTCCGGTTTTAGCGCCTTCGGCAGAAAAAGAAGAAATAACCAACATTATAAATTTAGCTGAATCCGGACCCATCTTTTTGAGTTCATCGAATTGTCTTTTGATTGCTTCACTTCCTGTACGTCTCCACTGAATCTCTAATTCATCAAGCATCTTCTCATGCATCTTACTAAAATCCTGTTTATTAAATATAACTCCCAATCCTTTAGCAAACCAACCCTCATGTGTAGCCGCATAATTTTGGGCTAATGCAACAAAGATGTTAAATACTGCCAAACTAGGGATGACATGGAGAGTAGAATTTACTAAATTCCACAATGAAACTTTACCCAAATTAGAGCCAGATAAACCCATACTTCTTAATTCAGATATATTTAATCTAATTCCTCTGGTAACAATCCCTAAACCTAATAATCCTAAGCCCAAATATTTGCTAACATCAGAACTTAATCCCATTTTATCTCCAAAAAGATATATTCCTACTCCACCTAAAATGTTTGTTTTATTTAACCAATACCAAGGACTAGTAATTCTCCCCTTAAAAACAAGACCAGGAACAAGAATACCTGCCGCAAACAATCCTAAGCCTAAGTTTTGGCGAGTCTTATCACTTAGATTTAAATGAAATGGTTTATCAAAAATGACACTCGCTACACCACCCCAATAAGCTAAACGGACTACATGAATTGCTGAATTTAAAGCAATATTCTTCCAAGTCCCTCTAGCATAGTCAGTAATGCGTAAGGCATCTTTTGTTGCTTTCCAGATATTTTTAAGAAGCCCAACTACTCCTGCGCCCTCTGCCTTTCTTAATAAAGAAGTAACTCCTGGTGTAGATAGCATAATTGCAAATAAGATATGAGAGGCAATTCTCTTATCAGTATCATTCATAGATGATTTATTTATGGCTATATAAGTTAAAGCTTCTGCAGGCAGAGCATATTGATAGGCTTTTCTTATAAAATTGAAACCTTTAGTAGCGTCTTCTAACATTTTTACTCCTTGATTAGAAACTTCAGAGGTAGGTTTAGGAAAATATTTGATGAATAATTTATTAAACATAACTTTAGGAATCTTTCCGTATCTAAATAAAACCGAGTTCCATAAAACGCGCAAATTCTCTTCAGAATCTAAATATTCTCCACTAAAATAATGTCCTAAGGCATTGGCAACTAAAAGATCAGTAACAGAATTAAGTATAAATCTTGCTGCTTTTTTACCTCCATATTTTAAAGCTTCAATTACCGTATGTTTTGCTCCTTCAATGGTAGGAAGAGCAATTGTACCAGACCCTAATGTGTATAGTAGATACAATACCTCTCCTGCAGTCCAAACAATATCGATAGTATCTACAATAAATTCTATACGCTCAACTTTTGTAAGAGACTTGCTTATTTCATAGGCATTGTATAATTCAACATAACCTTCTTTTGAGATTAAATAGCGGAAAAGTTTCTGTGCATCTCCTCCACCTATAACTCCTGCCTTTCCACCATGTGTAACCAGCCAATCATCAGTTTTATAGTTAATTATACCTTGACCAAAATACCCCATGATATTTTTAATCTCAGGTGTTTTCACCTCATTAAATTCTTTAAGGTCTTTTTCATTAATATATAAAGAAGGTAGACTTATCCAATTACCTGTAATAGGATCAAGGATTTTATCTATTTTCTCTCCTGCAAATTTAGTTTCTTCAGGTTTAAAATTTTCATCGCTGGTATATAGTTTATCAGACCTTACCCGATACGTATTTCCTCTTATTGATATCTCTACCAAAGAAGTAACCTTCCTAAGATTAAATATATATTTACCCACATCTTGATTGGCTTGTTGAATAGGCGGAAAATCTGTATTTGCTGAAGGAGCTGGGTTATCTTTTTCTTCTTTAAAAAACGCCGGTAAGTGAGCTTTAATTATTTTAAAAGGCCTCCATTCTCCGTTAATAAATACTTCTACTTCTTTTTTACTTTTAAATAAATCGATAAACCATTGCAAACTATTAAATTTCTTCCGGAGTTCATAATCAATAACCCCTTTAGGTAACACTACTTTTATATATTTGCCATCTTCAGTTTTAATGCGCGTCAAAACACCATCTGGGAGTTTGTTAGAAAAGTTTATTCCTTCCTTCTCAACTATCTCTTTTTCAATAACATAAACAACAGAACTCCCTTGAGGTGCAAATATATAATATTTCGTTCCTATCTGCTTCTCATCAATAGGAGGGTTACCAATTATCTTAGTTCCTTTGAAGTCTAAGGTAGAAACAAAATTAATCCTTCCTTCATCATCCATCCCATCAAACCTAAAAAGTAATTTATCAAAGGAAAGGACTTTTTTATTATGAAAATATTTAACTTCTTGTTGCTCGACAGCAAGAGTAGGAGTAACTGGTAATCCTTCCTTTGTTGAAACATGTTCTGTTTGTGATTTTTGTGATTCTGGATTATTATTAATTTTTTTATTATTATTATTTTCTTCATTAATTATAATAACTGGGTTTTTATTTTTAAAAGATTGGGATAATAAATATTGGAATCTTTCAAGCTTCTCTATCTTTTCACCAATCTTATCAGAAACCTCTAGTTTTCCTTTTATATAAGGTCCCCAACCGATTTCATTTCCTTCTTTCACTTCACCTTCGTAAACATAATTCCAGCCCTCTTTCCAGCCTCCTTTTCCAATCTCTAAAAAGCCTTCTTTGGCTTTTTCAGTATATATCTTACCTCCCAATGTCTCAAATAACCCTTTTCCTTTTTGTGGCAAGAAATATCCTTTTTCTTTTTTCCAAACCTCTATTCCTTTATATTTAAACGACTCTGTCTTAGGTATCTTTCCTTTTATTTCTTCTACATTATTTTCTCCTACGGGCTGTTTTATAACCACATCACCCCACACCTCTCCTTCATAAATCTCTTTATATACCTTTTCATTACCAAAATACTCTAAACGCGACTTGACCTCGACAACACGCGGGGAAACTTCTTTTAATTCATATTTAATTATATATCCAAAAGGTGTATTGCCCATATTCATAATCCTTGCCTCCTCTTTACACTTACCTGTCACAACTCCTTTTGTTTTTATAGTTATATCTTGATTCGCAGAAACCGCCTCTCCAGGAGGAAGCCAGATAAGACTTCCTTCACCAAATTTCGGCTCCAAAGGTGAATAGAAGTCAAAATAAAGACGAGGTTTGTAGTTTTGATTCTGACCTTCTTTAATATCTAAGTCATAAACAGTTAAATCGTACGAAGAATAATCAGGGAGAGGCGGATTATAAGCCGCTACATATGAGGAAGGAGGAAACTGGTTTTCTGGAGGTTTCTTATTCTTATCTGTATCACTGATAGTGCGCTTAACATCAAAAGGTGAATGTAGAGAAAGGTGTTTACCTTCTGTGGCTTCAATATAAAGCCGCCCATTCTTTGCAAGGGCCTTACTAGTTTGGCCTGAATCTCCCTCTCCTTTGGTAAGTTTAAGACCTTTTAGCTCATATTTTATAACTAATTCTTTACCTTTAAATACCTGAGAGGAAAATTCAAAAGGTAAATATACAAGATTCTTTTCATCCTTAACTGTTAAACCAGAAATTTTACCTGTATTGTCGAATATAGGTTGCAGCCAATTAGAAGGATCTTCTCCTTTACTAAAAACAAAATCAAAAACTCTATGTTTAATTATAACTGACTGTTCCTTATATTCTCCTTTCAAGTTTCCTTTTTCTCTTTCTATAATAATTTTTACTTCTTTCTTTTGTCCTTTTTCCTCGGAGTTAAGATCTCTTAAAAAGGCTTTATAAAAAAGTTGATTGCGTCCCGCTCCAATCCTTCCTATTTCTTCTTGAAAACCTCTGATACTTAATTCTTCCTTTATCTGAGCAAGGTCTACATGCTGAACAAACCAAGTGCCTTCTTCAAAAATAAGTTCATCGCCTTTGAGGTAATAAGCTCCTCTAAATATACTCATTGAGCCGAGATTAAAAACACCTTCTTCTGTGTTGCCGAATTCAAGAACATAATAATTTTTTTCTTCTTTATTAATCTTGACCGTAGGGTCTTTTTTTATCTCTAAAAACTTTGAATTTTTATCTGCTTCTTTAGGGAGCTTAATACCATAACCACCTTTAGGGATACGAGCATAGGTGGAAGCAATATTTCCTGAAGGAAGAGCTTCAGGGGAGAAAGGCTGATATAAAGCTCCAATATTTTCTATTTTTGCTTCATAAAGATTAAAAGTAGTATTATCTTTAATTAACTTACCTACCTCTTTATTATTTACTATTTCAAATATATTAGGTGCTCCTTCTTGCCTTGCTTTTGGAAGCAACCCATCCTTAGGAATACCAATTATCTTATTACTATTACTATTACTATTATCCCTACTAGCATTACTCTGTGAAGGAGCGATAAGACCAACAATAAATGTTGAAGTGTTATCTTTGCTATCAAGCTTCTTATAGAAGAAAGATAATGACCAAGCTGTTCTTTGCCAGCCAGAATTCTGAGGAGCAAATTGTAAATGATGCCAAGCATTATTATTATCTTTTAAAACCAACTTATAAACTTCTATATTTTGAGAAATTGCCTTCTCTACAGGTTCAAAATAACCCTTCCTACCTTTATCTTCTTTTTTATATATATATGTAGAACCTGCTTTGTTTACTAAAAAGATATATCCCTGACCTCCCATAAAAGGAAGTAGATTTGGCTCATCAAATATGAATTCCTGCTTATAACCGTTGGAATATTGGGGTTGGCCTTCATCATCAAAGATAATCTCTCCCGTATGTTTACGTAGTACGCCAAGATAAAAAGGAGCATTATTAAAATTATATTCTCTAAAACTAAATACATCTGGATATGCACTACCACCAAGAAAAGGATGATATAGATTCAGTTCAACAGGAATACCTGTCAAAGAAGTATAACGGTTAATAAATAAGTTTTCACTATTCCTTACATATAC
>JAMWCP010000009.1 GCA_023819665.1 Candidatus Omnitrophota bacterium | reverse complement strand
GCCTGTCTATTCTCTTGCGTCCATAACCAAGGAAGGGTCTCCACACCAAAACCATAAAAGTTATCATTTATTATCCTATCAGGATAGACTTTAATTTTTATTACAATAAAATCATCTTTTATTCTAAAAAATATAAATAAAACAAAGAACACCATCGATATCGCTAGAAGAATCTTACGTATAAGAATATTTCTTCTTAGGAACATCTTTATATTCATATCTAATATAATATAATGAACATTAAAAATTACAATAGCTAAATCCAAACAGTTAAGTTAACTGTATTAACCCCGTAATAATATAAGTTGATTTCTGTTATTCACAAATATATAATAGTTATAACATGTTAAAAATTAAAACCCTCCCTGAGATAAATTTGATAAGATTTATTGTAAAAGTAATGTTAAATATCCAAGAGGAGTCGAGCAAAGACTTATTAAAAAATTATTCTCTCGATTGGGAGAAATTTAAAAGAATTTTAATCTATCATGAACTGGCACCTTTTGCCTATTCTGCCTTTAAAAACTTAGATTTTTACCTACCCGAAGAATTCAGAGAATTTTTAAAGATGAGCTCTTTCTTTAGTCTCTTCCGCAATCAGTTTATTTGGCAAGAATTTTTACGTATCTATGATACCTTTAAAAAAGAGGGAATTAAAGTTTTACCTATAAAAGGGATTGCCCTCCTTGCAGATATTTACCTACATCAACCTTTAAGACCTATGCAAGATATAGATCTTTTAATTAAAGAAAAGGATATTAAAAGGGCAGAAGAAGTATTTTTTAATTTAGGATACAGAAAAGATTTAGAGGGATTAAAAGAAGAATATTGGAAAAAGCATCAATGCCATATCACCTTTTATAGGAAAGGAAAAATCTCTTTTTGGGTAGAGCTGCATTGGGGAATTGATTTTAAAAGGAAAGGACGCTTAATTCTCCTACCAGAGTTATGGCAAAGAACGAGAAAGTTAAATTTGGGTAACCAGACTATAGAGATACTCTCACCGGAAGACACCTTTTTCAGTTTAGCGCTGCATAAACGTAGGTTCGGTACAATCTTATGTTTTAAAAATAGCTATGATTTAATCTTACTATTAAATAAATATGCTACTGATTTTGACTGGAATTATATTTTTTACCAAAGTAAAAATTATAATCTCTATTCTTTAGTGTTTTTCTTTCTTTATCAAACTCAACTCTTATTTGACTTAAACCTCCCTGAGTATATATGGGAAAAGTTAAAATTATCTAATTTGAAAAAAAAATTAATTCAGCAACTTATAGAAAAGAATATCCTTTTAGTCCCCCAAGATGATCAATTGAAAGATGTTTATCTAAAAACACACTTTCTTATATATGATAACTTTTGGGAGCCTATAGAGTATATCATAAATATCCCCCTTGAGCAGTTTGCTAAATTTTACAACCTTAAACCCTATGAGAAAAAAACAAATTTTTTATATCATAACCGTCTATTTTATATACCACTTAAAAAAATCTGTAATTTATTAGATCTCTAAAGAGATGGAAAGGATCAAGGTTAAAGTTGGCAATATATGTATAGAGATAAGAACAGAGGTGGCATCTATTAAAAAAAGGATAAAAGAACACTATAAAGATTTTCTCTCTCAAGATAGCGCTGATTTACTTATTGATGTACAATATGGTAATTTTCTAAAACCAAAATTTAAAAAGGTGCTCTTTAAAACCAGGGCTTGGGAATTAGGGAAAAAAAATGATTTCTTTTCTATATATTTTTTTCACCCTAAAAATCCCTCGTGGGCAAAATTTAATGCTGAATTAAACCACATCAGATTTTTTACCAAAGATCCTTCCGGACAACTCCTCTTATATCTTTTCCCTGAAATTCTCTTTTCGCTTATCTCCCTTAGATACCAAACCCTTATGCTTCATGCCTGTGGAATTTTAAATAATAAAAAAGGTCATCTTTTTGTTGCTCAAGCCAAAGGGGGAAAATCCACTCTCGCTAAATTAGCATTAAAAAGAAAACTTACTGTGTTAAACGATGATAGAATTGTTGTCACAAAAAAAAGAGAGGTATTTAAAATCTACGGTACCCCCTGGCATGGAGATGTAGAAAATACATCAAATAAATATTTAGATACAGAAAGGATTCTCTTTCTTAAGAAAGCTAATTTTAATAAAATTCAACTGATGGATAAAAAAGAAGCATTAATTGAGCTTTTACAAAATAACTTTTGTTTAACAATAGATAGTGATATAATAAAGAGAAGATTTAATTTCTGTTTAGATTTAGTAGAGAAATTAAAGTGTTACCGTCTTTATTTTAAAGCGGATGAATCTATTTGGGAATTTTTAGATGGATATTTTAAATAAAACTCCCAAGAAAAATAAAGATATCGCCTATAGAATAATTGACAGAGAAGCAATAGTTCTGTCTTTAAACGATGAAGAAAAAGTTAATATTTTTAACGAAACCGCTACCCGCATTTGGGAACTGATTGATGGAAAAAATAAAGTAAAAGATATAGCCCAAAAGCTCACCAAAGAGTATCAAATAGACTACCTCGAAGCAGAATCCGAAGTAAAAAGATTATTAGAGGAAATGTGTTTTAAAAAACTAATCACTTTAAATTAGAGAAAAGGAGGAGATATGAAGAAAAAATGGATTAAACCAAAGATTAAAGAGGTAAAAGTTAAAAAAGAGATGTTATTAGCGTATTGCATTAAAGCAGCTCCGTGTTACCCCGATATCACCTAACATCTAAAAATAATTCTCTCTGTGTAATTTGAACCTTAGAGAAATGGATTCATATACAAAATTCTTTAAAAAACTAGCTATAAAGAATATCCCTTTACATTGTTTATTTGAACTTACCTATAGATGTAATCTTCGATGTATACATTGTTATATAGCTAAAAACACAAAAAAAGAGATTAATAAAGAAGAGATTTTTAAAATCTTAAAGCAATTAGAGAAAGCAGGTTGTTTATACCTTACATTTTCCGGAGGAGAGATATTAATAAGAAAAGATTTTTTTGAGATTGCTAAGTATTCGCGAGATTTAAATTTTGCTTTAAGATTATTTACTAATGGAACTTTAATAGATGAGAAAACTGCTGATAAAATTAAAGATTTAAAACCTATCGTGGAGATAAGTCTTTATGGATTTAAAAATACTCATGAGAGAATTACTCAAACCAAAGGTTCATTTTCAAGGACAGTTAATGCTATTAAATTATTAACCCAAAAACAAGTTAAGGTTTATGTTAAGGCAATTCTAATGAAGCAGAATACAGAAGAGTTCTGGGAATTAAATGAATTTGTAAGAAAAGATCTAAAGGCAAATTGGCGTGGAATAGGAGGAGGACTTTTAATTTCTCCTTGTGATGATGGCAACAAAAAGCCTTTAAATTACAGATTAACTGCGCAACAACTAAAAAAGTATATCCAAGAAGAATTTAGACATCTTAAAATTTTAGGCAAAGATTATAAACCACAAAAAGTAAAACAAAATAGCACCTTATGTGGCGCAGGCTTTGTAAATTGCAATATCACCCCTTATGGAGAGATAAATCCCTGTGTTCAAATAAGATTTAAAAATAATAAGATTAAAAATAATAATTTATTTACTTTATTTAAAAACCACCCTCAATTCCAATATCTTAGGTCTTTAAGAATAAAGGACTTAGAATGTAAAAATTGTAAATTACTTTCTTGGTGTGTTCGTTGCCCAGGGATATCCTTATTAGAAAGGGGTTCACTCTTAGCCAAACTTCCCGAAGCTTGCCGTCAAGCAGAAATAAGACAAGAAATCTATAAGAATTTTAAGGAGAATTGAAAGCCCCACTGAGTAAAATGTGTTTTAAAAAACTAATCACTTTAAATTAGAGAAAAGGAGGAGATACGAAGAAAAAATGGATTAAACCAAAGATTAAAGAGGTAAAAGTTAAAAAAGAGATGTTATTAGCATGCAGCAAACCAGCGGGTGTCGGCTGTTTACCTTATAGGTCATAAGCCAAAAGATATATTTACTTTGTAATTAGGTCTTTTAATAATAAAGAAAGATTAATTTACTCTACGGTGACGGATTTAGCTAAATTACGAGGTTGATCCACATTACATTTTCTCTTTACCGCAATATAATAAGCCATTAACTGTAAGGGTAGTGCTACTAATAAGGGTGAAAATAATTCTTCAATTTTGGGAATATAAATAACCTGAGAAACCAATTCCTTTATTTTTCTATCTTCTTCCGATGCGATAGCAATAACTTTGCCTGAACGGCTCTTTATCTCCTGAATATTAGAAAGCATCTTATCGTATAACTTTGACTCAGGAATAATACAAACCACTGCGCGATACTCATCAATTAAAGCAATTGGTCCATGTTTCATCTCTCCTGCAGCATAGCCTTCGGCAGGAATGTAAGAAATCTCTTTTAACTTTAAAGCTCCTTCTAAAGCCGAGGGATAATTTATGTTTCTTCCTAAATATAAAAATGAACCAAAATGCGAATGCTTTCTGGCAATCTCCCTGATAATTTTCAGATTAGAAAGTATCTGCCTCTGCTTCGGAGGTATCTGTTTTAACATCTCGAGATAATCATTTATTCTGTCTTTAGAAAGCGTCTCTTTTAATACGGCGAGATACAAAGCAAAAAGATATAAGATCATTAGTTGTGCCGTATATGTCTTGGTAGAGGCAACACTTATCTCTGGGCCGGCGTGAGTATAAATTACGGCATCGGATTCGCGGGTTAAGGTTGAACCCAAAACATTACAGATAGAAATTACCTCTGCCCCTTGCATCTTTGCCTGGCGAACACTAGCTAAAGTATCAGCGGTTTCTCCGGATTGACTAATCGCAATTACCAAAGTATCCTTATCAATTAAAAATGAGGAGTGATATCTAAATTCACTAGAAACCTCTGCTAAAACAGGGATCCTGCATAAAGATTCTAATATATATTTACCCACCAAACCCGCATGATAAGCCGTACCACAGGCAACAATAAAAATATTTTTAATCTGAGAAAGTTTTTTAGATAATAGGACAGGCGAGGAAGAACCTAATTCTTCAAAAAATATACCCGAATCTTTTATCCTCTGCTCCAGAATCTTCTCCAAAACCTGGGGTTGTTCCAGTATCTCCTTTAACATAAAATGGGGAAAACCCTGTTTCTGCGCCTCCTCTTTTGTCCAGCTAATATTCACGGGTTCTCTTTTTATAATTTCTCCCTCAAAATTCGTAATCTTAACTCTTTCCTTCTCTAAAACTACCAATTCATTCTCCTCTAAAAATATTACCTTTTTTGTGTAATCCAAGATTGCAGGGACATCAGAAGCTAAAAAATTCTCTTTATCTCCTAAACCTACAATCAGAGGACTACCACATCTGGCTCCGATCAATTTATCCGGCTCCCTATCTGAAAACAGAGCAATAGCAAAAGAACCTTTAAGCAGTTTTGCTGCTCTACGGGTTGCCTCTTCCAGAGATGCATCCTTATAATAGAATTTCTCAATCAGATGGACGATAACCTCTGTATCTGTTTGGCTCCTAAATGTATGAGTCTCCTTAAGCAGCATCTGTTTTATCTCCCGATAGTTCTCAATTATCCCATTATGCACCAAAGCGATTTCTCCTTTACAATCTAAATGGGGGTGAGCATTTAATTGATTTGGCGGGCCATGGGTTGCCCAACGAGTATGAGCGATCCCTAAAGAACCAAAGAGTGGTTTCTTCTCTAAAAGAACCTCTAAGTTCTTTACTTTACCAGAAAGTTTTCTTAGGGAGATCGCCTTTTTTTTCTCCAAGTATATAGCCATGCCACTGGAATCATAGCCGCGGTACTCCAGACATTTTAAGCCATTAAGAAGGAGCTTTTGACCATCTCTTTCTCCAATATAACCCACTATTCCACACATTTTAAATTATATAAAAAATCAGTCATTAAATATAATAATAGAAGAGCTGATAAAATTAAAAATATAAGCGTCCCCAACCGGATTCGAACCGGTGTCGAGGGCTCGAAAGGCCCTTGTCCTAGGCCTCTAGACGATGGGGACGCAATCACTCTTCTTCTCTAATCACATGCGCCACGGAAGCAATCCTATCTTTCTCTTCTAATTTTATTAACCTCACCCCTTGAGCAGATCGACCGGTGCGGCGAATGTCTTTTACTAAACAACGTAAAAATATTCCTTTCTGAGTAATTACCATAATCTCATCAGCATCAGAAACCGCCTTTATTCCCACAACCTTGCCATTTTTGGAAGTAATTTTCATATTAATAATCCCTTTGCCTGCTCTTCTCTGTAGCCGATACTCTGTAGCAGAGGTTCTTTTAGCAAACCCTAATTCTGAAATCGTTAAAATATCTCTATCTTTTTTAACTACCTCCATGCCTATTACCTGGTCATTTCTAGCTAAATTAATTGCCTTTATCCCTTTAGCATTTCTTCCCATAGGTCGAATTTGAACTTCTGGGAAGCGAATTGCTTTACCTTGCATAGAAGCTACCAGAATGTCCTGCGTGCCATCAGTAAGTTCCACACCGATTAACTGATCCTCCTTCTCTAATGTTAATGCAATAATACCGCTGCGTCTTGGATTAGAAAATTCTTCCAAATTCGTTTTTTTAATTAAACCCTGGCGAGTTATCATGACTAAAAATCTATCTGGGGAGAACTCTTTTACGGGAATAGTAGCGCTTACCTTCTCCTCAGAAGAAATTGCAATAAGATTGACTATGGCTTTACCTCGCGCCGTTCTACCTCCCTGCGGAATCTCATACACCTTTAACCAGTAGAGCCTACCTCTATTTGTAAAAATTAAAAGATAATCCTTTGTCGAGGCGACAAAAAGATGCTCAATAAAATCCTCCTCTTTTACCTCTGCAGCAGTGACTCCCTTGCCGCCTCTTCTTTGCCGACGATACGCACTTACTGGACATCTTTTGATATAACCACCGTGACTCATAGTTACCACTACATCTTCTTCGGCAATTAAATCTTCGATCTCTATATCTTCTACTTTACCACTTATCTCGGTAAGTCGTTCATCAGCATATTTACCTTTTAGCTGTCTTAACTCCTCTTTAATAATCTCTTCAATTCTTTTTTCAGAAGCCAAAATAGATTGATAAAGTTCAATCTTTTTAATCAAATCTAAATACTCGGAATCAATTTTGCCCCTCTCTAAAGCAGTCAATCTCTGTAATTGCATCTCTAAAATTGCCTTTGCCTGAATTTCTGTTAAAGAAAAATTCTTCATCAAGGCAAGCTTTGCTATTTCTGTATCTTTGCTTGCTTTAATAAGCTTAATAATCCGATCTAAAAATTTAAGACATATCTTTAATCCTTCTAAAATATGTGCTCGATATTTTGCTTTTTCTAAGTCAAATTGGGTGCGACGACGGATAACCTCCTTTCGATGCAAAACATAATTTTCTATAAGTTGTTTTAGATTTAAAATTCGAGGACGGCCATTAACTAAAGCTAAATTAATAATTCCAAAGGTTATCTCTAATTGGGTGTGTTTAAAAAGTTGATTTATAACAATCTGTGGCTCTATATCTCTCTTTAATTCTACCACAATTCTTAAACCTTCTTTATCTGATTCGTCTCGAATATCGGAAATCCCCTCTATTTTCTTTGTTTCTACTAAGTCAGCAATGGTTTCAATGATATTTGCTTTACTCGTCTGATAAGGTATTTCAGTAATTACCACCAAATCCTTACCTTGTTTTTGATGTTCTACCGACACACGCGCTCTTAAAATAACCTTTCCTTTCCCTGTAGTGTATGCTTCTTTTATGCCATCTGTTCCACAGATCAATCCTCCTGTAGGAAAATCCGGTCCTTTAATATAATGCATCAGATCTTTGATTTCGCAATTTGGATGATCCAGATAATAAATAATTCCCTCTATTACCTCTTTTAGATTATGAGGAGGCATATTAGTAGCCATACCCACAGCAATCCCTGAAGCACCATTTATTAGAAGATTAGGTAAAAGCGCAGGTAATATACAGGGCTCTTTTAAAGAATTGTCAAAATTAGAAATTAAATCAACTGTTTCTTTTTCAATATCTATTAACATCTCCTCCGCAATAGCAGATAAGCGTGCCTCGGTATAACGCATAGCTGCAGGAGCATCTCCGTCAATAGAACCAAAATTTCCCTGTCCTTCTACCAAAGGATAACGCATAGAAAATTCCTGCGCCAATCTCACTAAAGCATCATAGACCGCCATATCACCGTGAGGATGATAACGCCCTAAACAATCACCCACAATGCGTGCGCACTTCTTATAGGGCTTATTATGCTCTAAGTTAAGCTCTTTCATTGTATAAAGAATTCTTCTCTGTACCGGCTTTAATCCATCACGGACATCAGGAAGAGCCCTTCCTACAATCACACTCATTGCATAATTTAAATAAGAATCCTTTATCTCCTCTTCGATATAACGATTAATTATTTTTTCGTTGCGGGTATACATTTTTAAATTTTAAATATCCAGATTTTTAACTTCATGGGCATAATTCTCGATAAACTCTCTCCTTGGTTCCACCTCTTCGCCCATTAAAACGGTAAAAATTCTATCTGCCTCTACCGCATCTTCTAAAGTTACTTTTAAAAGTGTGCGTTTCTGAGGATCCATAGTTGTCTCCCAAAGTTGCTGCGGATTCATCTCACCCAATCCTTTATATCTCTGTATACTCATTCCTCGCATTGCATTCTCTTTTACAAAATCGAGCACTTCTTTTAAGGAATAAAAACTGTAACCCTGTTTGTCGTCGGTGATTTTAAAAAGAGGTTTTTCTTTTTTAGGAGTATTAAGCTCTACTTCCAGAGGAAAATAACAAAAGGGATCTAATTGGAATTTTTCTAATTTATATATAATTTTTTCTATCTCTAAAACTTCCCATAACTCTACAATTTCTGCCTCTTCTTCCTTAAATCTCTCTAATTCTTCTTCTTTAATAATATAATGGGTATTTTGCCCCACTTTCACCTTATAAATTGGTAATTTTTTGGGTTTTTGAATTTTAAATTTCCATATTTCCTCTAATTTTACTCCCCTTTTTTCTAGAAGGAGAGAGTATCTTTCTAATTCCATTAAGCCCTCTAAGATCTCTTTAAATTGTACATCCGTATAACTGCGTTTTGTTTTTATGTTTTCCAATTTTAAATTTTCTCTTCCTAAATCTAAAAGAAGGGCATTCATTTCTTCCTCGGTCTGAATATATTCTTCGCGATTACCCTTTTTTATCCGATAAAGTGGGGGTTGGGCAATATAGACATATCCTTCCTCAATGAGTTTAGGCATCTGACGATATAAAAGAGTTAACAAAAGGGTGCGAATATGACTACCGTCTACATCCGCATCAGCCATAATTACTATTTTATGATAACGCAATTTATTTAAATCAAACTCTTCTCCTACACCTGTGCCTAAAGCAGTAATAATAGTGCGGATTTCCTCATTAGAAAGAATTTTATCTAAACGCGCTTTCTCTACATTTAAAATTTTCCCTTTTATGGGTAAAATGGCCTGAAATCTCCGATCGCGTCCTTGCTTTGCGCTTCCTCCTGCAGAATCTCCTTCTACAATATACAACTCGCATAAAGCAGGATCTCTTTCTACACAATCTGCTAATTTTCCCGGTAGTCCTGCTACTTCTAAAGCTCCTTTTCTTCTTACTAATTCACGGGCCTTGCGTGCGGCTTCTCGCGCCCGTGCCGCTGTAATTACCTTATCAATAATTTTATTAGCTACGGAAGGATTCTCTTCAAAATAACCGCTTAATGCTTCAAAACTAGCAGACGCTACCCAACCTTCAATCTCGGAATTACCCAATTTTGTCTTCGTCTGACCCTCAAATTGGGGATTGGGCAGTTTTATGCTTACCACACAGCTAAGCCCTTCCCTTACATCTTCTCCGGTGATATTTATCTCCTCATTGCTCTTAATCAGATTTTTATTTTTAGCATACTGATTTATTGCCCGCGTTAAAGCAGATTTAAATCCAGAGAGGTGTGTTCCTCCCTCTACTGTATTAATATTATTAGCAAAAGAAAATAAGGTTTCTACAAAACCATCATTGTACTGCAACGCCACTTCCAGAATTACCGCGTCTTTGTTTGTCTGAAAATAGATCACTTTATGATGCAGAGGATTTTTATTTTTATTTAAATACTCTACAAAAGAAATAATCCCACCTTCAAATTGAAAAACATTCTCTTTATCTGTGCGTTCATCAACTAATTTTATCCTTAAGCCCTTATTTAAAAACGCTAACTCTCTAAGACGTTGAGATAATATATCATAAGAATACTCAATTTTATTAAAAATAGCGCGGTCCGCCTTAAAAGTAACTTTTGTCCCGGTGCTAGAGGTCTTCCCAATCACAGTCAGTTTAGAAACTGTTTTGCCTCTTTCATAACGTTGATGATAAATTTTACCATCCCTCTTTACCTCTACCTCTAACCATTCCGAAAGGGCATTTACCACACTAACGCCTACTCCATGAAGGCCACCTGCTACTTTATACACACGGTGGTCAAATTTACCCCCCGCATGTAAAGTAGTCATCACTACTTCTACCGCGGGTTTTTTTTCTGTTTTATGAATATCTACAGGTATACCTCTTCCATCATCAGTTACACTTATGCTATTATCGGGATGAATGATTACTTCAACATTCTTACAGAATCCCGCTAAGGCCTCATCTACACTATTATCCACTACCTCATACACCAGATGATGTAAACCACGTAACGAAGTATCGCCGATATACATCGCCGGCCTTTTCCTTACTGCCTCCACCCCTTCTAAAACCTGAATAGTAGTGGCATCGTAAGTTTTGCTAGAAGATTTTGTATCGACGAGATCTTTTTTTAAGTTTTTCTTTTTCATTTTCTTAAACTAAAAAAAATTTCACTTCTTTTACTCTAAGTTTTTTTACAATTTTATCTTTTTTTTGATTTATACAATAAATTCCTACCGAGGAATCTATCCCTAATTTTAAAATATCTCGATAGAGGGAAATATATCTTATATGTCTAGATTCTTTTTTTGTCAATACTTTATTTAATGCCTGCCAAAGATAAGATTTATCTCTTTGGTCTTTTAATTTGATTTTATCCAAAATATCTTTAACTACCACATTCAAACCTTTCATATTTAACCTAATCGCATAGGTAGAACTATATAGATATAATCAGACTTACGTATGACTGCTGGTTTTTCGCTCTCCGTTAATTCAAATGCGATATTTTCATCTTCAAGATTTTTAAAAACATCGATCAGATAATCAGGGTTAAACCCAATAAGCATCTCTTTACCTTCATACTCTACGGATAATTCCTCATATGATTCTCCAATATCAGGAGTAGATTTAGATACTACCAGTTTATTTTTAAATACTTCCAACTTTACCGCTTGATAATCCGGGGTGGTTAATAAAGCCGCTCTTCTTATTGCTCCCAAAAAGAGTTGTCGATTCACTATTACTTTATGGGGAA
Source organism: Candidatus Omnitrophota bacterium (assembly GCA_023819665.1). Taxonomy (GTDB): domain Bacteria; phylum Omnitrophota; class Gorgyraeia; order Gygaellales; family JAMWCP01; genus JAMWCP01. The sequence goes on along the minus strand of JAMWCP010000009.1, from coordinate 19,154 downwards.
CCTCTACAGGAATAACCTGTTGATAATCAGGAAAATCTCCCTCAATAAGACGGGAAATAATATTAATATTCCCCAACTCAAAACCTATTTGGTTCTTACCAAAGACTAATAAAACCTCTTCTGTATCTTCAAGGTTGCGTTCTAACTCGCGTATAGCTTTGATAGGAACAATTATTTTTATCTCTTTGTTTATCGATTCATGTAACTCTTCTTTTTTTATTGCCAACCTCTTTCCATCAGTAGCTACCATATTAAAATTATTACCATAAAAATACAATAAAATTCCATTTAAAATATAACGGGTTTCATCTAACGAAACCGCAAATGAAGTTAAAGAGATAGCTTTTTTCAAAATCTCACTTTTTATTTTAACACATTGTCCTTCTTTAAACTCTGGTAGCTTCGGAAATTCTTCAGGATTTAATCCTATAATTTTAAACTCACAAGATTTAGTTTTTATATTAGTAAGATTATTTTTTTTAGTGGTGATTTCTAAATCATCAAAAGGTAACTCCCGAATGATTTCAAAAAACCTTCTTGCAGGTAAACATATACCTCCCGATTCTATATTTTCCATAGGTATTCTACATTTGATTCCTATATCTAAATCAGTAGCATTTATCTGTAATATATCCTCTTGGGTAGTAAGTAAAATATAAGAGATTATAGGCAAAGTAGATTTTGTAGTAATTATACCTTGTACTTTTTGTAATGCATAAATTAGATCCTTCTTTTGTAATTTTATTTTCATTACTTCCTCCTAATATTGTTATTTTTAAAAAAATAGTAATCTTAGTAATAGTAGTTGTGAATTATTTTATTAAATATAAATATTATTGGAATATAATTACTTATGTTTAAAAAAATATTTTATTTTTTGTTAATAAGATTTTATTGTTTTAATAATTCTTTCTAGTGTTTCTTGTAATTCAATATTATGCTGTAATTCAGATTTTATTTTATTATACGCATGTAAAACAGTAGTGTGATTTTTGCCTCCCAAACTATTTCCTATTTCCGGTAATGATAATTCGGTTAACTCTCTACAGAGATACATAACTAACTGACGTGCAAAAACAATATTTTTATTTCTCTTTTTACTTTTTAATTCTTGTAAAGATAAATGAAACTCTGCTCCTACACATTGTAATATCTGCTCAGGAGTAATGAGTTTATTGGATTGTTTTATTAAGTCCTTTAATACCTCTTTTGCTAAATCTAAATTGATCATTCGATTTTCTAATAAAGCGTAAGCCACAATTCTAATTAAAGCTCCTTCTAAATCTCTAATATTTGTTTTAATAAGTTGGGCAATAAAAAAGATTACTTCTTCGTCGATCTTAACAGGCTCTTTTTCTATTTTTTTCTTTAATATTGCAACTCGTGTCTCGAGATCAGGAGGTTGAATATCTGTAATTAATCCCCAGCTAAAACGGGATACCAACCTTTCTTCTAAATCCGGGATTTCTTTAGGACTGCGATCAGAAGAAATCACTATCTGTTTATGTGCATCGTATAAAGTATTAAAAGTATGGAAAAATTCTTCTTGTGTTGATTCTTTACCGGCTATAAATTGAATATCATCAACCACTAAAATATCTACACTTCTATATTTATATCGAAAATTTTCCATAGTTCGATGACGAATTGCTTCAATGAGTTCATTGGTGAATTGTTCGGAAGATAAATACACTACTTTTATCTGTTGCCCATACAGTTGAAGTACTCTATGGCAGATTGCTTGGATTAAGTGTGTTTTGCCCAATCCTACCCCTCCATATATAAAGAGTGGATTGTAAGTACGGGCAGGTGATTCAGTCACTGCCAATGCACACGCATGAGCAAAACGATTAGAAGGACCCACTACAAAGTTTTCAAAGGTATAACGTGGATTTAAAAAAAGAGAGTATTCTGTTTTATGTTTAGACAAAAAAGAGGGTTTTTTAAAAAGAGAATCCTGTGCTTCTAAAGAAGTTTGTGTTTTTAATTCCACAGCAATAGGATGTCCCTCTATTTCTTGGAGCGCTTTTTTAATTAAATCCAGATAGTGATTTTTTATCCAATCACGAAAGAAATCATCAGGAGCGCTTAAGACAAGAACGTTTTCTTTTTTTTCTCCTTTTAAAGGTTGCAACCAAGTTTCAAATACTTGTTGGCCTAGCCGATCCTTTAACCATTCTTGAGTTCTTTGCCAGAGACCTACTTTTTCCATAGTTTTTACACAATATCCACAATTTATGCACAAACAAATTCTCTCAAAGGGGCATATTTAATAAAATAAATTATAACAAGTTCTTTTTTATTTTCAAGGGAAATTTTAAGGGAAATGTTTCTTTCTCTCTTGACGCTAGAGATTTTTATGTTATAATTTGTCTATTCTAAAATAGGATTAAATAAAAAACATGAAAAAACATCTTAAAACACCTACAAATATTGTTGGTCGAAGAAGACATGGATTTCTTATTCGAATGCGTACTAAAGCCGGCAGAAAGGTTCTAAAACGTCGGCGACAAAAAGGAAGAAAAAGACTTATTCCTTTATGAGAAGGATTTTTGTCTCTTTGATAGAGGGATATCAACATCTCATTGGAGCTTATCTTCCTCACCAATGTCTTTTTGTGCCTACTTGCTCTGAATATACGAAACAAGCAATATTAGAATATGGATCTTTTTTAGGTATAATTAAGGGCTTAAAACGGATATGTATGTGCCAATCATTTTTTAGTTTAAAGTTTAATAAGTTTACAAAAGAATCTTTAAAATAATCATGGAAGAAAAAAGATTATTTTTGGCTATCCTTTTTTCTTTACTTTTAATCACGGTCTGGCATTATTATTCTGTTTCTCGTTTATATCATATTGAAAAACCAAAAGTTATGATACAAAATTCTCTCCCCATCTCTCCTTCTGTTTTCGAAGAAACCGTGGAATGGAATAAGGATTTCTTAGTTTTTAATCCTTTAGAGGGCTCGCTCAGAAAAGCTATTTTTAATGATTATCCACAAGAAGTATTTCTTTTAGAAAAAGCTTTCTTATTGTCAGGAACCAATCTCTATTGGCAACGAGAGATCCAGAAAGAATGGCCGGTTTTTATCTATGAAGACGAGAAAAAGAGAATTACAAAAGAGTTTATTTTTTCTTCTAAGTTTCTTAATTACATGGAGTTAAAAATTAAAATGCAGAACCTTGTTTCCTTTCCTCAAGAGATAGATTTTAGTTTAATTTCTAAGGAAATAAATTGGGAAAATTTAAAGTCTGAAGAGGCACGTTTTTGGGAAGTTTTATTTAATCAAAAAGAAAAAAATATTCGTTTTTCTCCTCGGCGAGATTTTAAGATAGAAAATATAGATTTTTTAGGAATTAGAAATCGTCATTTTTGTTTAATTATTGAACCAGAAGTGAAAGAATTTCAGGGATTTATACGTAAATTAAATAATTCACAATTTCAAATAGGTTTTTATAAAAAACTTCTCCTGTCTCCACAGGAGAAAAAAGAATTGAATTTTTATATCTATTTAGGACCTCAGAACTTAGAAAAAATTTCTTCTCTAAATAATAAGTGGTCACAGATTATTTATTATGGGTTCTTTAATGAAATTAGTCGTCCTATTTTAGGATTATTAAAATTATTCTATAAGTTATTGCATAATTGGGGATTAGCCATAATCTGTTTGAGTATTTTTATTTATTTTTTACTTTATCCCTTGAGTTTAAAACAATTTACAGCAATGAAAAAAATGCAGATTTTACAACCTCAAATAGAAGAAATAAAAAAAACCTACCAAAAAGATTCTCAGAGATTAAATAGAGAAATTTTGACATTATATAGAAAAGAAGGGGTTAATCCTCTGGGAGGGTGTTTGCCTTTAATTTTACAAATCCCTATATTTTTTGCTTTATACCAAGGTTTAATTCGTTTTATCGAAATAAAAGGTAAATCTTTTTTATGGATTAAAGATTTAGCTGAACCGGATAAAATGATAAAAATGATAATTTTAGGAAAACAGATTAATATTAATATTTTACCTGTTTTATTGGTTTTGGTGATGTTTTTTCAACAACGTAAAAGTCAGATTACTTCTTCTATCCACCTTGAATCCCAACGGATGATGAGTTTTGTTTTCCCGGTTATTTTAGGCATGGTTTTTTATTCTTTACCTTCGGCTTTGGTTTTATATTGGTTAATAAATAGCATATTAATGTATATTTTTCAGTTTAAGAAACTAAAATGAGGTATCAATTTTCCATAGAAATAGAAGCGAAAACAGTAGAAGAAGCGATAAAAAAGGGGCTTAAAAAGATTAAATTACCACGCGAAGAGATTAAAATCGAGATTTTAAAAGAAGAGGAAGCCGGCTTATTTAAAATGCCAGGAGCCCAAAGAGCGAAAATAAGAGTAATTAAAATTAAATAATTTTACTTGACAAAACACACTAAATAAATATAATATTTCTAAAATGTTTCCCAGGGAACATTTTGTAAGTTTATAATTTACAATGGGTAAGATAATTGCTATATGTAATCAAAAAGGAGGAACTGGCAAAACTACTTCTGCGATAAATCTTTCTGCTTATATCGCATTAATAGGTAAAAAAGTTTTATTAATAGATTTAGATCCCCAAGGAAATGCTACGAGTGGTTTGGGAATAGATAAATATAAAATAGAAAAAAGTACTTATCATATTTTATTAGATGAAGCCGAGATTAATCAAATTATTTTGCCTACAGAAATAGAGAATCTTAAACTTTTGCCCGCTAATATTGATCTTACGGGGGCAGAGGTAGAATTGGTAGGGGTTTTAGGGAGAGAAAACGCATTAAAAAGAAAGATATTACCTATTAAAGAAGAATTTGATTTTATTTTTATTGATTCACCTCCTTCTTTAGGTTTACTCACTATTAATGCTTTATGTGCTGCTGAATCGGTTCTTATTCCGGTGCAATGTGAATATTATGCCTTAGAAGGATTGACCCAGTTATTAAAAACTATTAATTTAGTAAAAATGAATCTTAATCCTCAATTAGTAATTGAAGGAGTGTTTTTAACAATGGCAGATTTTCGTACGCGACTTACTCAAGAGGTAATAAAAGAAGTGAGGAGCTTTTTTTCTACGCATTTCTCCCCGGCAGAAGGCTTAAATGAAAAGGTATTTCAGACAGTTATTCCCCGTAACATTAGATTAAGCGAAGCTCCTGGGTTCGGTAAACCCATTGCTTTATATGATAATTATTCTTTAGGAGCACAACGCTATTTAGAATTAAGTCGAGAATTATTAGGATTACCTTTAACAGAAGAAAAACAAGGAGAAAGCAATGGAGAAGAGAAGTCTGGGTCGAGGAATTGAAGCGCTTATTTTATCTACTGAAGAATCAACATCTTCAGAAAAAATAGTTTATATAAAAACAGAACAGATAAAGCCCAATCCTTATCAACCAAGAAAAGAATTTGATCCTGCTGAGTTACAGGAGCTTTGCGCTTCGATTCAAAGCAAAGGTTTAATTCAACCTATTTTAGTTCGGCAGAAAGGCGAAGATTACGAATTAATTGCCGGAGAAAGAAGATTGGAAGCGGCTAAGTTATTAAATTTAAAAGAGATACCTGCAATTATCCGGCCGGTTAATGATTTAGAATCTTTAGAACTATCTTTAATAGAGAATATTCAGCGCCGAGATTTAAATCCTATAGAAGAGGCTCAAGCCTTTCAATATCTCATAGATAAATTTGGTTTAACTCAAGAACAAATTTCGCAAGTAATTGGTAAATCAAGAGTTACAGTAACAAATATTTTACGTTTATTAAAATTACCCTCTGAAATTCAAGAAGAGATTAAAAAGGGAAGAATTTCTTTTGCCCAAGGCCGTTTGCTTTTAGAAATAGAAGATCCTCAGCAACAAAAAATTATTGCCAAAAAGATTATTGATAACTCTTTAACTATCAGAGAGTTAGAAAATATAATTTCTAAAATTTCCTCTCCGCGTAGAAAAAGAATAAAGAGATTTTTAAATCCTTATTTAACTGCAGTGGAAGAAGAATTGCAACATCTTTTTGGTACTAAAGTAAAAATAATAGAAGGGCGTAAAAGAGGTTGGGTACAGATTGAATTTTATTCCAAACAGGATTTAGAAAGGATTTTGGAGATTTTTAAAAAATTAATATAAGGCAAAGAAATATAAGGCAAAGAAATAAAGATGAAACAAGCAACTTTAATTATAATTAAACCTGATGGTTTAAAAAAATCCCTTACGGGTAACATCTTAACTCGACTTTCAGAGACTAAATTAGAAATTGTAGGAGCAAAAATAGTGAAGGTTTCTCGTGAGCTTGCCGAAGAGCATTATAAGCATCTAAAAGATAAACCTTTCTTTGAGGAAGTGATAAGGTATATTCAAGGTGAATTACATGATCGTCGGAAAGTGATGGCTTTGGTTTATTGGGGTGCGGATGCTATTGCCAAGTGTAGGCAACTCGCCGGTAGTACTAATCCCGAGGAAGCAGACCCCACTACTATCCGAGGCGCTTACGGAAGGATTACCACCTCGGGTGTTTATGAAAATGTAATTCATGTCTCTGCGAATGAAGAAGAAGCAGAAAGAGAAATAAAACTTTGGTTTCAACCCGATGAGATTATCGTTGAGCTGTATCCTATCAAAGAAGTTATCATAAAAGAGAAAAAGATACGGGTTTGGGCTTAAAAGGGGAAAAGATGAGATGTATGAGTGGTTTTGGTAAAGCAGAATTGAAGGATGATAAGGGCAGTTTAATCTACTGTGAAATAAAAGGGTTTAATCATAAATTTTTAGAGGTTTCGTTTGATCTTCCTGATGGCTGCGCTCATTTAGAGTCTTCTCTTAAGAAAGAAATAGAAAAGAATATGAAACGTGGAAAGGTAATGGTGCACTTACAGATAATGGGAAGCCCTTTTTATAAATTTTTGCTTAATAAAGAATTAGCGCGTAGCTACTTTTTTTTACTTCAAAACTTAAGAGAAGAATTATCTATAAAGGAGAATGTAAAACTGGAGACCTTGATAAATCTTCCGGGAGTATTAAGGATAAATACCGACACAGTAGATAAGAATCTTGAGCCTAAGATAAAAAAGACATTCAGGGTTGCACTAGAGAAATTTTTGAAAAATAAAGAAGCTTTAGGACAACTTATTTATCAAGAAGTTAAGGAGAGATGTAGATGTCTTCAAGAGGTAATAGTGGATTTGCAGAAAAGAAGTGATGAGGTGATAAAACAGAGAGCGAATAAGATAGAAAATCCTGATGAGAAGGTTAATTTTTTAAATAGCAGAGATATCACGGAAGAGTTAAATCTTCTAAAATTTCTCTTTGCAAAATTAGATAAGGGACTCCAGAAGGATTCCCCTATAGGTAAGGAGTTAGATTTTATTGTGCAAGAGATTCAAAGGGAGATCAATACTTTAAGTGCCAAATCTTTTGATCCGAAGATTATTTCTTATTGTATAACGATAAAGACGCAGGTGGAGAGAATCCGAGAACAGATCCAAAATGTTGAATAGATCACTTTTTTTTGTTATCTCTGGACCTTCCGGTTCAGGAAAGACTACTTTAATAAAAAAACTTCTTAGAGATAAAAGTTTAAAAGGTAAAATATGCCGGAGTATCTCTTTTACTACCCGAGCCAAGAGAAAAGGCGAGAAAGACAAAAGGGATTATTTTTTTATTAGCGAAGAGGAATTTAAGAGAAAATTAAAGGGAAAAAAAATACTTGAATGGACAAAAATTTTAAATTATTATTATGGAACATCTCTTGTTTATTTTCAAAATTTACTTAAGAAAAGATGCCATATCATCTTTTGTTTAGATGATAAGGGTGCAAGTAGAATAAAAAGACTATATCCTGACAGAACTGTAACCATTTTTATTCTTGCACCGGGACTTACTACGCTTAAAATAAGAATGCATAAGAGAGAAAAGGGGCTAGATAAAAAACAGCTCTTTTCTCGCCTCCAACTGGCTAAAGCACAGTTAAAGAAGGCAAAATTCTATGATTACCAGTTGATAAATGATAATATTGATCAGGCCTTTAAAAATTTAAAAGAGATAATTATAAAAGAGATAACTCTTCATAACCATGGCAGACGTACCCTTAGAACAACTTCTAGATAAGGCAGATAATTCGGTATATAAATTGGTGATTATGGCTTCCAAGAGGGCTATTGAGATTGCAGAGGGACAACCACGTTTAATTAAACAGGTTAGTTCTTTGCAGCCCTCTACAGTCGCCCTCGAAGAGATCGCCAAAGGAAAAGTAAAAATTAAAAAATAGAACAAAATTGAAAACCAGAGAAATTATTTTAGGCGTAAGCGCGAGTATTGCTATTTATAAAACCTGCCTCCTTATAAGACGCTTAAAAGATGAAGGTTTTAATGTTACGGTAGTGATGACAGAGAAGGCGAAAGAGTTTATTCAACCTCTTTTATTTGAACGTCTCTCTCAAAATAAAGTTTATACAGAATTCTTTTCCAAAATAGATGATTATAAAATAGAACACATCTCTCTGGCAGACAAAGCAGATCTGGTTTTGCTCGCGCCGGCTACGGCGGATCTTATTGGGAGAATCGCGTCGGGGATTGCAGATGATCTTTTGACTTCTTTGGTAATGGCAACGAAGGCTAAAGTTTGGATATGTCCTGCTATGGATGAGAATATGTATAGAAATAAAATTGTTCAATACAATATTAAAAAATTAAAATCTTATGGATATAAATTTATTGGACCACAGAAAGGGAAATTGGCTTCAGGAAAGATGGGTTGGGGGCGATTAGTAGAGATTGAGACGATCGTTCAAAAGGTAAAAGAGTATTTTCTTTAGATTAAATTGGCGTGGTAGCCAAGTGGTAAGGCAGCGGTCTGCAAAACCGCTATTCAGCGGTTCGAATCCGCTCCACGCCTCTTTAGAAGAAATTGAAAAGTTTGGGCAAGTGGCGGAATGGCATACGCACAGGACTTAAAATCCTGGGTCCTTTACGGATGTGAGGGTTCGACTCCCTCCTTGCCCATAAAAAGAGTTGGGCGCATAGCTCAGTCTGGTTTAGAGCGTTTGCTTGACATGCAAAAGGTCAGAGGTTCAAATCCTCTTGCGCCCATTTAAACAGAGAGAATAGATAAAATGGATATAGAAAGCTTGAGACATTCTTGTTCTCATATAATGGCCCAAGCAGTAAAAGAGATTTGGCCGCAGACCAAATTGGGGATAGGACCTCCTATTGATGACGGTTTTTATTATGATTTTGATAAAAGAGAGCCCTTCACCGAAGAAGATTTAAGGATAATAGAAGCGAAGATGGAAGAAATTATTAAAAGAGACCTCCCTTTTATTCGTGAAGAGATCTCTAAAGAAGAAGCAAAAAAATTATTTAGTAGTCTTAAAGAGAATTACAAGTTAAATTTACTAGAAGAGATTCCTGACAATACCGTATCTATTTACAGAACAGGTGATGATTTTGTAGATCTATGTAGAGGCCCTCATGTAGAATCCACAGGTAAAATAAAGTACTTTAAATTACTCTCTTTAGCCGGCGCCTACTGGCATGGGATAGAAACCAACCCTATGCTTACACGTATCTATGGAACATGTTTTGCCACTAAAGAAGAATTAGAGGAGTATCTAAAGAATTTAGAAGAAGCAAAAAAGCGTGACCATCGTAAATTAGGACCGACTTTAGAGTTATTTGATATATTCCATAAAGAAGCAGGTGCAGGGTTAGTATTTTATTATCCTAAAGGAGCGGTCTTACGCAGTATCATTGAAGATTTTCTTAAGAAGGAACATTTGAAACGAAATTATCTATTAGTTACTACTCCACACATCATGGAGGCTGAGCTTTGGCATATTTCAGGTCACTACGAATATTATAAAGAGAATATGTATATAATTAATGCGGAGGAGAAAGAATTTGTTTTAAAACCGATGAATTGTCCTGGGCATATACTTATTTACAAATCCTGCTTAAGAAGCTATAAAGAATTTCCCTTAAGATACTTTGAATTGGGCACAGTTTATCGGAAAGAGAAAGCAGGGGTATTACATGGTTTACTAAGAGTAAGAGGTTTTACTCAAGATGATGCCCATATTTTCTGTTTACCTGAACAGTTAAAGAGAGAAATAAAAAGTACTACTGATTTTGTGTTTGATACGATGAAGATATTCGGTTTTAAAGAATGGGAGATAGAACTGAGTACGCGGCCAAAAGAATATATAGGTACAGATGAGGATTGGCAACAGGCAACACAGATTTTAGAGGCAGTTTTAAAAGAGAGCAATCTTACCTATAAAATAAATCCAGGTGAAGGAGCATTTTATGGTCCAAAAATTGATATAAAATTGAAGGATGCTTTAAAAAGGAAATGGCAATGTGCTACTATCCAATGTGATTTTACTTTGCCTAAGAGATTTGGCTTGACTTATATTGATGTGAGTGGTAAAGAGAAACAGCCTATTATGTTACATCGGGTTATTCTGGGAAGTTTAGAGCGTTTTATTGGTACATTAGTAGAGCATTATCAGGGAGATTTCCCTTTATGGTTGGCACCTGTACAGATAAGGATTATTCCTATAAGTGATAAGTTTTTAGATTACGCTCTTAAAATAGAAAATGAGTTAAAGAAAGAAGGAGTACGGGTAGAAGTAGATTCTCATAATGAGACTTTAAACCGACGTATTCGTCAGGGAGAATTGGAAAAGATACCTTACTGTTTAATTTTAGGTGAGGAGGAATTGAAAAATAATACTATTTCGGTACGCAAAAGAAAAGAAGGTAATTTGGGCCAACTTTCTCTTAATGATTTTATCGGCGAAATCCAAAAGCAGATAGTTAGTTACACTTAAATTAAATAAAAAGGGGGTGGTAAAAATCAAAAGATTTGTTCGTATTAATGAAAAAATTCGTGCTCCTCAGGTTAGGCTTATTGGTTCTCAGGGAGAACAGTTAGGTATTGTTTCTTTGGAAAAAGCATTAGAGATAGCGGCGCAATATGAATTGGATTTAGTAGAAGTAGCCCCTCAGGCAAATCCTCCGGTTTGCCGCATAATGGATTTCAGTAAGTTTAAATATGAACAGGAAAAAAAAGAAAGACAAACGAAGAAACACCAGCATAAGATCCATTTAAAAGAGATTCGTTTGATGCCAAATATAGATGAACATGATTATCAGATAAAATTAAGACAGCTTATTAATTTTCTTCAGAAGAAGGATAAAGTAAGGGTTAATCTTTTTTTTAAGGGCAGACAGTTTGAGCATCTTGATATAGGTAAGAAACTATTGGAACGTGTTATTCAAGATACGCGGGATTTTGCGCACGTGGAAAGAGAGCCCCTTTTAGAGGGAAAAGTGATGGGTATGACTTTGATCCCTAAATAATGAGGAGAAATGAGGTTATGGCACGAAAGACTTCTAAATCTGTAGCTAAGCGTTTTAGATTTACTAAAAAAGGTAAAATAAAATATTTTGGCAGTGGACACAGTCATTTACTTTCTAAAAAAAATAGCAAAAGGAAAAGAAGTTTAGGTAAGGCACATTTCTTAAAAAGTAAGAAAGCAAAAAAATTGATAAGGAGGTTACTTCCCTATGGCTAAGGTAAAGTTAGCGGTTAAAAGACACAAGAGAAAGAAGAAGATCCTTAAACAAGCAAAAGGTTTTTGGGGAGATCGTTCAAAGCAGTATCAACAAGCAAGAAGGACTCTTGTCCGGGCGTGGGTATTTTCTTATCGTGATCGTAAGGTGAGAAAAAGAAATTTTCGCCAGCTTTGGATAGCACGGATAAATGCCGCTTGTAGAAACGCAGGGATAAGTTATAATAGGTTTATGGAAGGATTAAAGAAAGCAAAGATAGAACTTAATCGTAAGGTTTTAGCAGAGTTAACTATAAAAGATCCCCAGGGATTTAATAAATTAATGGAGATTTCAAAGGGATGATATGTATATAATAATTGTTGGTTGTGGAAGGGTGGGGGCGGAATTAGCAAAGCTACTTTCTCAAGAAGGTCATAACGTGGTGGTGATTGATAAAAATCCTCAGGCATTTTTGCGTTTAGGTTCTAAGTTCGGAGGGCAGACTTTAGTAGGAAATGGTTTTGATTTAGAACTCTTAAGAGAAGCGGGGATAGAGCATGCTGAGGCTTTTTGCGCTTTAACCAATGGAGATAATACGAATTTAGTTTCAGCTCAGGTAGCTAAGAAAATCTTTAATGTTCCTAAAGTAATTGCGCGGGTATACGATCCCAGCCGTGCACATATATATCATCTTTTAGGTTTAGATATCATCAGTGGAACATTACTCTTTGCTTCTATGATTAGAGATAAAATTATCGAAAGTAGGTTTTCCAGTTATCTTATAGAGAGTAAAGAAGTGGGTGTTTTAGAGATAGAAGTTAATGACACACTTAAAGGGAAAAAAGTGAGTGAGGTGAATATTACTGGTGAATTTATGATTGTAGCTATAAAAAAAATGGAAGGAGTGATTTTGCCTCAGCAGGATACTCTCTTGGAAAAGGGTAATATCATCTTAGGTTTAGTAAAAACAGAGTCTTTGAAAAAGATAAAAGAGAAACTACAATTGTAGGCCGATGTATATTATAATTGTAGGCGTAGGGAAAGTAGGTTATTTTTTAGCTAAACATCTTGCTAAGGATAAGCACAAAGTAGTTCTTATAGAGAAAGATAAAAATTTATGTAGTCAGCTCGCAGAAGAGTTGGATGTTTTAATTATTAATGGAGATGGTTGCGATCCCCTTTATTTGGAAAAAGCAGGCGCAGCCCAGGCAGATGTAGTAGCAGCGGTAACCGGAGAGGATGAAGATAATTTAATTATCTGTCAGTTAGCCAAAGAGCGTTTTTCAGTAAAAAGAACGGTTGGGCGTATAAATGATCCCCAGAACGAACGATTATTTACAGAACTGGGCGTGGATGTTCCTATAGATGCTACGGCTATTCTGGCAAAAATTATTGAAGAGGAAGTTTCCTTCTCAGATTTTGTATCCCTTTTAAGTTTTAAAAAAGGAAAACTTTCTTTGGTGAGGGTGGATTTGGATAAAGATTCTCCTGTAGTGAATAAACAGATAAAGGATGTTGTGCTTCCCGAGGATTCGGTATTGGTTTCTATCATAAGAGGTCAAAAGGTAATTGTCCCAAAAGGAGATACGGTTTTGAAAGCAGGCGATGATATCATTGCTCTTACTATCATCGAGAACGAGAGGAAACTTATTACCTCTCTTATTGGTAATTTATAAAAATGAAAAAGTTATTTAATATAATTTTAGGAATAATAACAGAGGTTCTTTATAGTCTTTTAATCATCCTTTCAGGTTTCCTTCTTACTCGGATAATCTTTTATCTCCGATGCTACTGAGACCTACTATTAAAGATATAAGGATAATTTTTTATTATTTAGGTAAGATCGTTTTTGGTATAGGATTATTTGCGCTTTTAGCAGTTATAATAGGGATTATTTTTAAGGAATGGGAACCCCTCAATGACTTTTTATTGACCGCGGGAATTTGTTTTCTATGGGGTTTGATTTCTATAAGTTTATTTAAAACTGAAGAGGAGATAAGTTGGCTACATGGGATGTTAATAGTGTGCATCTGTTGGTTAGTAGCGATGTTCTTAGGCGCTATCCCTTTATATTTAAGTGGACACTACGTCTCCTATTTGGACAGTTGTTTTGAGGCGATGTCAGGTTTAGCTACTACTGGGCTTACACTAATTGTGGATTTAGATCATTTTTCTTTTACTCATAATTTCTGGAGACATCTAATGATGTTTATAGGAGGCCAGGGTATAGTGATTGTAGCGATTTCTTTTTTCACAAGAGGCTATGGGGGAGCTTTTAAGATGTATGTAGGTGAGGCAAGGGAAGAGAGAATATTACCCAGTATAGTTTCTACTGCACATTTTATCTTGTTGGTAAGCGTGGTCTATTTGATTTTAGGAACGGCTGTTTTATCTGCTATATGTGTAGCTGAAGGTATGAGACTACCCAGTGCTATTTTTAATGGTCTTTGTATATTTATGGCGGGTTTCGACACCGGAGGGTTTACTCCTTATTCTCAAAATATTTATTACTACCATAGTTTTATTTTTGAATTGGTCAGTGTTATTATAATGATATTAGGAACCTTAAATTTTAAACTTCACTATTGTCTTTGGGCAGGTAAACATAAGGAGTTATTAAAAGATATTGAGATAATCACATTCTTTATCACTTCTATGCTGATTTTTCTAATTGTTCTTATAGGATTATTTCAAACAGGTATATATAATCATATAGTTATTTATTTTCGTAAAGGTTTTTATCATCTGATTTCTGCACATACGGGTACAGGATTTAGTATAATATATCCTAATCAAATAAGAAGAGAGTGGTCTGCGCTGGCAATTTTAGGTTTGATTTTGGCAATGAGTTTGGGGGGGAGTACATGTTCTACTACCGGGGCGATAAAGGCTTTGCGGATCGGAGTTATATTTAAAACTATTTCCCAAGAGATCAAAAAAATTCTTCTTCCCGAACTAAGTGTAGTGGTGGAGAAATTTCATCACACAAAAGATCTAGTTTTGGAAGACAAACAGATTCGTTCTGTTTTTCTAATTACCCTCTGTTATATTTTCTTGTATGTCTTAGGAGCATTGGTAGCAGTAGGTTTGGGGTATCCTTTTTTAGAAGCTATTTTTGAATCTGTTTCTGCCTCTGCCAATGTAGGGCTTTCTACGGGTATTACCCAGGTGAGTATGCCCGCTCTTTTAAAAATTATTTATATATTACAGATGTGGATTGGACGTTTAGAGTTTATGTCTATATTTACTCTGTTAGGTTTTCTTATCTCAATTATAAAAGGTAGATAGAGATGTTAAGATATAAAAAAGTAATTTATGCTACAACTATTTGGGTTTTTGTTTTTATATATTCGGTGGTGTATGCCCAAAGTATTTCTAGTAAAGAATTAATTAATCAAGCACAGTGTTACGATGGAAAAGAGATTGTTTATAAAGGAGAGATTATTGGCGAGATGATGTGCCGTAAAAAAGGTTGTTGGGTAAATATAAGTGATAGGGATTTTGGTATTGGTGTATGGATTCCTTCTAAAATTAGATTTAATCCTAAATATACTGGCAGTTATAAATCTAAAGGAGATGTAGTTGAAGTTAAGGGCATATTTAATTATAGTTGTAAAGAGCATTTTGGAGAATTAGATATCCATGCTCAACAGATAAAATTAATTAAAGAGGGTTATCCTATTATTCATAGATTAAATACCCATAAGGTAACTTTAAATATATTTATCTGGAGTGCGGTATGGATGACTTTAAAATTGATGAGATTGAAAAAAAGATAGATGAGGCGTTCCAGAAGGTAAGTTCTCTTGAGGACCTTGAGAGATTACGTATTTTTTATTTAGGAAGAAAAGGAGTTTTGAGTAAGCTTACCGGCAGACTGCCTAAGTTTTCTTTAGAGGAAAGGCGAAAAATGGGAATACAGATTAATTTTTTAAAACAGAGGATAGAGGATCTTTTGCAAGATAAAGAAAAACAATTAAAAGAATCGTTGAAGTCTACACAGCCAATTATTGATATGGGATTGCCGGGGATTACTCAACCCATAGGATATATGCATCCCTTAACCCAAGTGATAGAAGAGATATGTGGTATTTTTATAAGGATGGGATTTTCAGTAATAGAAGGCCCCGAGATAGAAACCGAATATAATAACTTTACTGCTCTAAATATTGCTTTGGAACATCCTTCACGAGACGTCTTTGATACTTTTTATCTGAAAGTTTCATCCTCAAACTCTAAACATCAGAAACTATTATTGCGTAGTCATACTTCGCCTGTGCAGATCAGAGTAATGATGAAAGAGAAACCTCCTTTAGCAATAGTGGTTCCTGGAAAAGTTTATCGTCCGGATGCAGTGGATGCGAGTCACTCTTTTATGTTTCATCAGGTAGAAGGTTTTCTGGTAGATAGAGAAGTAAAATTTTCAGATCTTAAAGGAGTACTTTATAAATTTGCACAATCTATCTTTGGAGAGAATATTAAAATAAGATTTCGTCCTCACTACTTCCCTTTTACGGAGCCTTCAGCAGAAGTGGATATCTCTTGTATTATCTGTAAAGGCGAAGGTTGTTCTGTGTGTTCTAAAAAGGGATGGTTGGAGATATTAGGTTGTGGGATGATTCATCCACAGGTGTTAAGAAATGTGGGGATTAATCCTAAAGTATGGAAAGGTTTTGCTTTTGGGATGGGGGTAGAGAGGATTACGATGTTGAAGTATGGTATCAATGATATAAGATTATTCTTTGATAATGACTTAAGATTTTTGGAGCAGTTTTAAGATGAAGTTTACCTATAAGTGGCTGAAGGATTTTGTGGATATAGAGATTTCTCCCCAGAAACTTGCAGCGTCTCTTACTCTGGTCGGTCTGGAAGTGATTTCTTTGGAGAAAGTCAAAGAGGATTTTGTTTTTGAAGTAGAAATAACCTCTAATCGAACGGATCTTTTAAGTATTATAGGAATTGCTCGGGAAGTGGCCGCGATAATGGGTAAAAAAATCCGCTTTAAAGGATACGGTAAAAATTATGGTTTTTGGGATAAACAGGGATTTTTTAGGTTTAATTTAAAGATAGAAAACGAAGATGACTGTCCTTTGTATACCGCCCGTATCATTAGAGATGTAAAAATAGAGTCTTCACCTGATTGGTTAAAAGAAAGACTTTTAGCCATCGGTATAAGACCGGTAAATAATATTGTGGATATTACTAACTATGTCCAGGTAAGCTTGGGGCAACCTCTTCACGCTTTTGATTTAGATAGAATAGAAGGAGATCTTATTTGGGTGCGTAGAGCTAAAGATGGCGAGAGGATAATTACCATTGATAATAGACCTTTTAATCTAAATAGTGATATACTCCTGATCGCAGATGCGCGTAAGCCCATAGCGATTGCCGGAATTATGGGTGGCAAGGAAACAGAGATTGGTTTAGAAACAAAAAACATTTTACTTGAGTCTGCTAAGTTTAATGCTATACTTATTCGACGTATGCGTCAACGTTTAGGTCTGACTTCAGAATCCCAGTATCGTTTTGAACGGGATTTGGATATAAATAATGTAATTTTTGCTTCTGATTATGCAGTTCGCCTTATAAAGGATTACTGTAAAGGTAGAATTGTGTTGTCAAAGAAGGTAGGTTCTTGTGTTTCTAAAAAAAGAAGTGTTATCTTTAATCCAGAGAATGTTCTTAAAGTGTTAGGGAAAAGTCCATCCCCGAGTTTAATTATAAGGATCTTAAAAAGTTTAGGGTTTATAGTAAAAAACAGTCAAGAGAAATTAAAGGTAGAGGTTCCTACATTTAGAAAGGATATAAAAGAAGAAATTGATCTGATCGAAGAGGTAGCGAGATTATGGGGGTACGATAAGATTCCTTTAACTTTACCTTACGTAAGGATATTTTTAAAAACCGACACTTATCAGAAGATGCTTTTAAGAATCAGAAATATTCTTATCAACCAAGGAGTCTCTGAGGTGATCAATTATAGTCTTTTGGGCAATTTAACTTTAAAGCGATTAAAAATCCCGTCTTGTGATTTTGTAACGATAGCCAATCCCCTTTCTCATCAACAGGAGGTTTTAAGACCATTACTTTTACCTGGGCTTTTATTTAATGTGAGTAAAAATATAAGATATAAAGAAGGAGTTGGATTTTTTGAGATCGGTAGAGTATTTTTGGGAATAAAGGAGAATAATTTTTTAGGTTTGGTTTTATGTGGTAAGAAGGTTTTTTTAAAGGATACAGGAAAGACCGAAGATAATTTTACTATTTTACATCTTAAGGGTATCATCGAGTTGATCTTGGGTAACTTAGGAATTAAAAATTTCGATTTTGTGGATGAGCAGTACCCTTATTTAGGAAATGGCTTAAGGATAATGATTTTAAAAGAAGAGATAGGTTATTTAGGCAAAGTTGATTCAGAAGTACTTATTAATTTTGATATAAACAAAAAGGATGTATTTGCTGCAGAGTTAAATTTAGATAAGTTAGTAAAGTTTATAGATTTAAATCGAAGGTATAAGTCTCTTCCTATTTATCCGGGGGTGCGTCGAGATATCAGTTTAGTTATTCCGGAAAACATTTCATTAAAAGAGGTATTAAGGAGAATAGAGGAGGAGAAATTCAGTTTATTAAAGGAAATAAAGATAGTTGATTTTTATAAAGGTTCACCTATCCCTTCGGGATTTAGAAGTGTAACTTTAAGTTGTTTTTATTATAGTGATATCCATACCTTAACCGATATAGAAGTAAATCATCAACATTTAGAACTCTGTAATTTATTAAAAAAGGAATTTTCTGTAGAGATAAGGTAGTCCTTGATTTTATTTTTAAGATGTGTTATAATTTTTTTAGAATATAAGTGAGCCCTGCATTGCGCGTCGGGAAAGCCGAGATTGGTGAGCCAACACCATTTTTAAGGGAGCTGGACTTCAAAGCGTCTGTGGACGACTTTGAGAGGCGCCCACTTGACAAAAGGGGTTCAACCTAATCCTTATCCGACGGCAAATGCGGGGTTTTTTATTGAAAGATGATCATTACAGAGAATAAACCTTTCTTAGAAATACTTAACTCTCTAAAGAACTATAAGAAGATTTTTCTGATCGGTTGTGGAGAATGTGCTACGACATGTAAAACCGGTGGAGAAAAAGAGATTTTAGAGATAAAAGAAAAATTAGAAAAAGAAAAAAAAGAGATTTTAGGATTTACTGTGCCTAAAGCACCTTGCGTTGCTTCTCAGGTAAAACAAGAATTAGCCAGAAATATAGACTTCTTAAAGCAGTCAGAGGTAATTTTAGTTTTAGCTTGTGGTTTAGGTGTACAATCTGTAAAAGATAATAATCGTTTTGGACAAAAAGTTATTCCTGCATGTAATACTTCCTTTATAGGGGTAATAGATTCTG
Organism: Candidatus Omnitrophota bacterium; assembly: GCA_023819665.1. GTDB lineage: Bacteria > Omnitrophota > Gorgyraeia > Gygaellales > JAMWCP01 > JAMWCP01. The sequence continues at coordinate 179 of JAMWCP010000009.1, read as the reverse complement.
AGGGAAATTTTTTAGAGAAATGTTCTCTCTGCGGAGATTGTCTCTTAGATTGGACGGAAGGATTCTGTCCCTTGACTCTCTGCCCTAAAGGAATTCTTAATGGACCTTGTGGTGGTATGGATAAGGGAAAATGTGAGATAGATAAAGAAAGAGAGTGTGTTTGGGTTTTGATTTATAAA
>JAMWCP010000062.1:1059-6641 GCA_023819665.1 Candidatus Omnitrophota bacterium | reverse complement strand
TAAGATATCCATAGAAGGTAACCATTTACCCTCTTTGGAAACCGCCTCAGACAAAGTGGCAAAAGAATCCTCAAAGAAACTCCTAAATTCTCGCTCTAAGTCTACTAATTCCCGGAAAGGATCCCATTCTTTACCACGCCATTTTATTAGTGCCATATTACCACCTCCTTTCATTTTTTAGCACTCACATAATTTTAGCACTCACATAAATAGATTGCTAATATAAAACCAAAAAATTATACTTCTTTTTCTAATTCTAGAATTATCTTTATTCCTTTTAAATTCACTCCTTTTTCTTCCATAAGATAATGGATATATTCTAACTTTCGGATATCTTTTAAAGAATAAAGCCTGCTTTTTTTCCCAATACGCGTCGGGCAAACAATACCTAATTTATCTAACTGACGTAAAGTCCACACCGGTAAATCCACAAGTTTGCTTACCACACTGATGACATAAACCGGTTCATCCGGACTTATTTGAATGTCAAAAAGAACCATTTTATTTTTTGATTTTTTCACAAAAAATATAGCATAAAATCATCATTTTGTCAAGATATTCTAATAATTTTTTTTAGAAAATCTAATAGTTATTATAAATTATTTATTTTCAATAACTTATCAACTAAATTTACGGGCAAATTTGCCTCTATTTTTATTTCTTTTTCTGAAAAAGAAATTTTTTCTATTTTACCTTGTTCATAAAATAAGTTTACCAAGTCCATTCGATTAAGAGGCAATTTTGTGCGGATATGAATAAATCTACTCGCTAATTGTTTCTCTATAGCTTTTAAAAGAAGTTCGAGATTTTGATTCAGTTTAGCAGAAATAGGGATCGCTGCGGAGAAATCCCTTTGAAGTCTCTCTAAAATATCTTTATTTATCAAAAGATCAATCTTATTAAGAACGGTAATCAAAGGCTTATTTTCTACTCCTAATTCTTTTAAAACATCCATCACTACCTTATAATGAGAATAAACCCACGGAGAACAAGCATCTAAAACATGAATAATTATATCTGCTTCTTGAACTTCTTCTAAGGTGGCTTTAAAGGCTTCAATTAAATGATGCGGAAGATTATGAAAAAAGCCCACAGTATCAGTAAATATCACTCTTTGCCCATTCGTTAACTTTAAAGCTTTACTTAAAGGATCAAGAGTAGTAAAAAAACTATCATCTATCCTTTGATGCACACCCGTAAGAGCGCTGAGAAGCGTAGATTTTCCTACATTGGTATAGCCTACTAAAGCGATAGTAGGAATCTGTTTTTCTCTTCGGCGATTACGAATAATCTTACGGTGTCTATGAATATCTCTTAAATATTCCTTTAATTTATTGATCCTTCTCTTTATCTTACGTCGGTCAACTTCCAGCTTTTGCTCACCCGGACCCCTTGTTCCAATACCTCCGCCTAAACGAGAAAGCATAATCCCCTTACCTGTTAAACGGGGTAAAAGATACTCTAACTGCGCCAATTCCACTTGAGCTTTTCCTTCTGGACTTAAAGCATGTTGAGCAAATATATCTAAAATAAGCTGGGTATGATCAATGGTCTTCCTTTTAATAATCTCTTCCAAATTCCTCTGTTGTGTAGGAGAAATATTACAACTGAACACAACTGTATCAATATTATTTTTTTCACAAAGAAAACATATCTCCTCTGTTTTGCCTCTACCAATAAATAAGTTAGGAGTAGGCCTTTCTAATTTACAGTAGATATTCTCAACTACCTCGCCTCCACATGAATAAATCAATTTTTCTAATTCAGAAGTAACCTCTTCAACCTTAAAATCATCCTTTTCTGATTGTAATTTTACAGTTACAAGTAATACCTTCTCCATTAGTTTTTTATCTCATCTAAAATTATTTTAATTACTTCATCGTCCGTTTGATTATCTCTTATATTAATCCAATTAATCCGTTTATCTCTCTTAAACCAAGTAAGCTGTTTTTTTACCAACTTAAGAGTGTTACTTACTATCAATCTCTTAGCTTCTTCTAAAGGATATAAAGAATTCAAATAACCTGAAATCTCCTTTATCCCCACTGCCTGCTGAGCAGTTTTACTTAATTTAACTCTCAATAGTCTTTTTATCTCTTCTACAACACCCGCTCTAAACATCCTTTCGGTTCTTTCCTGAATACGTTTAAAAATCACATCTTTTGATCTAAGTAAACCAAAAATTCTCACATCATATTCATTAATTATCCCTTTGGTTCTTTTTTGCCATGTGGAAATAGGAATACCTGTCTTCTCATATACCTCTATCGCTCTGATAATTCTTTTTAAATCATGAGGATGGATCTTTGCAGAACTTTGGGGATCTATTCTTTTTAATTTCTCGTATAAGAAATATGAACTGTATGCTTTTGCCTCTTTATATAATTTCTCTCTCAATCTTTTATCATGAGTTTGTTGGGTAAATATACCATCCAGTAATACCTTATAATAAAGACCACTACCACCTATAAAGATAGGAATCTTGCCCCTCTTTATAATATCCTTCAGTATCTTTATTGCGTCTCTCTGAAATTTCACTACATTGTATTCGTATTTAGGGCTCACATAACTAACCAGATGATGCCTAATCTTCTTTCTCAAAACCGGAGGCAAAACTGCACTTAATATCTCCATCCCCTTATACACCTGCATAGAATCACAGGAAATTATCTCTCCTTTTATTCGAGAGGCAAGTTTTATCCCCAATTCTGACTTTCCTGTAGCAGTAGGACCCACGAGAAATATAACCTTTGCTCTCATCACTCTATCAAATCTAATAATTCCTTCTCTATTTTTTTCCTTTCCTCTTCCTTATTAAGATCAATTTTATTTAAAACAAACCAAAACTCTTCTTTTGCTTTTAATCTCTCACCTAAGTTCTTATAAGCTTTTCCTAATTCAAAATGTATCTGCGCTTCAGCAGGATCTAAAGTGAGCGCCTCAATAAGTATCTCCTTTGCTTTACTAAATAGTCCTTGTCTATTATAAATAAGCCCTAAATTATAATAAGCGTCTACAAAAAAGGGGTATTTTATAATTATCTTTTTATACATTTCTTCTGCTTTTTCAAGATCATTTAGATTAAAGTAAATCTCTCCTAATATATTCAAAATTAATGGATTCTCTGCTTCTACGTTATAAATGGTCTCTGTTTCTTTAAGAGCAGATTGATAGTCACCTTTATTTTTATAATACATTATCTTTTCTAAGGAGAGGGAAAAATTTGCTTCTGCGTTGAAGCTATTTTCTTTTTTAAAACTTTTATTAAAAACAGATATTATCATAATAACTATTGCCGTAACCGATAGGAATTTTAGATACGCCCTCTGAATGAATAGTCCTATTAATTTATAAAAACCAAACGCCGCAAAAATAATTAAAAAAGAAACCAAACTCATTCGGTAACGGGTGGCAACAAAAAAAATAATTAAACTAAACGATACCAAAAATACTGCCATATATAAGAGATAATATCTCTTGAAATCTTTAAGTGTCCAGATTACTCCTAAATAAAATAGACTCATTATAAATCTTAAATCTAAGAAAAGATATTTAAAAAGCTCAATCTTATTTCTTAATCCAAAAAATTCCCAATCATGTACATATTCATAAGGACTGAATAGATAAAGTAATTTATTCAATTGTATTCGTAGATAAATCAATGGGTTTTTTATTATAAATTTTATTGCTCTCTTTAACCAAAAATTGGAAACCTCAGAGGGCTTAAGTTCCCTACCGGTATGTATTCTGGCTAATATGCGAGCATCTCTAAACATTGATTCCTGATTTGGATTTATATAAAATGGATAATAAAAAAGTCCTCGCATATTTTTAGGATTATTTCCTAAATAAAAATTAAATCCTAAATGCCCTGAAATTAAAACCCAATCTTTTTCCACAAGATAATTTCTAAGACAAACTATACCCAATATCACGGAGAAAACAATAAAAAATATAGTCAAATTGTAGATAAACATCCTAAGGGGCATTCTCTTTTCTAATATGATAGTTAATACTGCTAAAATACCAAAGATAACTATGTTAGCCTGCGTTAAAATAGAAATACCTAATAATACTGCTGCAAGAATTAATCCGTCGTTGGTTAAATTTTCTCTTAGATACAAGAGATACAAAAATAAAAGAAGATTTAAAAAGATGGACAAACCCGTATAAATAAAAAGCCCTTCATAGAATATAAATAAACCATAACTGATATAAAAGATTACTGCTATACCACCTACAAATTTATTAAATAACTTCCTTGCGATAAGATATATCGAAATACAATTCAAGGCACCCAAAAACAGTTGAAAAAAAATCACATAGAGAAGGTTATAATTAAATATCTTTAGAAGGATAGCTAAATAATAAGCATAGAATGGCCATTTCATAAATACCTTTTCACCGATAACTTCTCCCTCTGAGATCTTCTTTGCCCAATTAAGATAATAATAACTATCTGAATTTTCTAAAACAGGATAATAAAATTCTATTTTCCTGTATTCAACCAAATATATAAGACGTAAACTAAACGCTAACAGAAAAGAAAGTATAATAAAAAAGAATTCTTTTCTACTGAAGTTTAAATTAAGTAAGGATGACATCGGATGTTTTTTTAAGTTGAGAGATAGATTTCTGTAATTGTAAAATAAATTGATGTCTTTTTTCTTTCTCCTTTAGAGGAACATCGTCTTTAAAACTAGCTGCGTGTGTGTAAGGTCTTGCTGAGTATTTAAATATATAAGCTGCATCAAATTTTACCGTCTGAACAATCCTCACTGTATTATAAAAATCCTCCTCTGTTTCTGAAGGGAAACCCACTATTATATCAGTAGTTAAAATCCCACCTTTTACAAATTTACGATACTTCTCTACTAAATCTAAATAAAATTCTATGGTATACTGACGGTTCATAAGTTCAAGAATTCTGTTTGAACCTGATTGTACAGGTAGATGAAGGTATTTTTTTAATTTCTCACACTCAGCCATTACTTTGAATAACCGCAGAGTGGTATCTTTAGGATGAGAAGTAATGAAACTAAAGTTTTTTAATCCCTTAATAGAATTCACCAGCTCCACAAGTTCAACAAAATCAACATCTTCATAATAGTAAGCATTTACATTTTGTCCTAGAAGAGTAATTTCTTCTCTGCCTATCTCTATTGCCTCTTCTATTTCTTTTATTATGGATTTATAATTACGGTTTTTCAGTGGTCCTCTAACATAAGGTACTACACAGTAAGAACATAAATTAGAACACCCTTCCGAAATAATCACATAAGCATGTTTTTCATTTTCATAATATCCTGTATGATATATATCTTCCGGACGCTCCTCTCCATCGGTCTCCCAAAATTTTTTCTCAAACAAATCATTCGTGAGCGAAGAATTTTTATCTACTATAAGACTTTTAATTATAAAAGGAATTTTAGCTATATCATTAGGCCCAACTACAAAATCGACATGAGGAGCCTTTTCAAAAATCTTTTCTTTATAGACCTCCGCCATACAACCTACCACCCCTATAATTGGCAGGTTCTGTTTATCCTTCTTTTTGAAACGACCTAATTCTGACCAGACTT
>JAMWCP010000062.1:0-1049 GCA_023819665.1 Candidatus Omnitrophota bacterium | reverse complement strand
GTGTTAAAAATTACTACATCTGCCTCTTTAGTATTAGTGGTGAGTTGCCAATCTTCAGCTTTTAATAAACCACCTATGACTTCAGAATCCCTTATATTCATCTGACAACCATAAGTAACAATCGAGATGCGTTTTTTATGCATTTTATTACAAGTATTAAAAAATAATTAAATGACAAACATTGACTATTCTCGCCTTACTGTTGAGAAATAATTCTCTCTATCTCCTTAATATTTAACTTAACTGTTTCGTTATTAGGATCGTATTTTAAAATATTATAAAGTTCTTCTCTTGCTTCTGTATATCTTCCCATCACCACAAGAGCCATCGCCAAGTTAAAACGGGAAGGAAGAAAATCTTGTTTTAATTCGATTGCCTTTTTAAAAAATAAAATCGCATCATAGAAGTTACCTTTATGCCAATAGATATAACCTATGTTATTGTATGCTTCCTTGAATCTAGGCTTTAAAGTAATAGCCTTCTGTAAATATTTTAGCGCTAAATCCCATTCTCCCTTCATTATATATACATAACTTAAATTATAATAACTCCTTGCATCACGAGGAAAAATAGATATACAGTATTTATACTCCTGGATTGCTTCATCAAACATATTTAGGTAGGTGTAGATATAACCTAAGTTAATTAAAACATTGAGATCTTGTAAAGCAATTCTTTTGGCTTCTATTCCTAATTCTAACGCTTTATCCTTAACGCCTAACTTCAGATAGGAAATTGCCATACCTATATAAGGTAATCCATTATTAGGATCTATTTTCAAAGAGCAAGTAAAATTATCCAAAGCCTCCTCATATTTATTATTAAGAATTAAGATAAATCCTGCTTTACAATAATAAATACTTATCCGCTTAAAAATATCTGTTTTTATATAGTCTGCGATGGAATTTGTATAAATCTGCTGTTTAATGCTATTATACATCTCAAAACTCGCTTGATAATCCTTAAAATAATAAAGATAAAGGTATCCTTTTTTAAAATTATAAAGAGAGTAATCTAGCCCACCTCTAGACGCATCGATTGACTCATAT
>JAMWCP010000008.1 GCA_023819665.1 Candidatus Omnitrophota bacterium | reverse complement strand
ATCTGTGCCTAAATAATGAACCCTTGCCTCTATACGATAGGCCCTTTTGATGTATTCTTTGGAATAAAAAGAATTACATAGCACTAGATTATATTTTTTGATGTTCTGCCGGTCATAGAACTTAAAACATAAATCAAATAATATATAAAATGGTTTTAAAAAAATATAAAATATAAAAGTTTTGGTAGAAATTTTTTTATAACAAGGCATCTTCTCATAGAATAAGCGTAAAGGTTCCTGACAATAATAGACATTGGGTATTTTTAAATAACGGGAAATACCGGGACTGTGCATATACAAATAAAACGAATGATGTATAAAAGCAACATCACATTTTTTATTATTAATAATATCTGCTATCTTGCGGTATAACTTATTCAGCCTAAAAAGATTAATAAAATTTAAAAAAATATTTAAGAATCCAAAGGGACTTCTTAAAAATAAAGTTTCAAATTTAAAGGTATAAATATTCTTTACATATCCTTCTAATAAAGAAAATTCCTCCTTATCTAATAAAGTATAAAGGTCAATCTCATTATTTTTAGATAATAATTTTATAAACTCAACATATGCTCTTTTGCCTCCACCAGGACACAAACTTATAAAAGTTGCAATTCTCATCTATCGTAAAAAGTTAGATTCATCTTTCTAAACACCAGCCAGGCATTCAAAAGGTCGCTACAGCTATTTATATTTATATTTATACCTTTTAAAAAATCCACATAGGCTAATTTTTTTGAGGCGATTAGATTAATCGTATCGGTTATCTCTCTCTCGTTTCTTATATTGGAAATAGGGGTATTTTCTATGTAGTCGAAAATCTCTGGTCTAAATATATATATCCCTGTACCGCGCAGATTACTGAAAGGAGATCTAGGTTTTTCTTTTATCTTTATAATTCTTTTTTCCCTATCTATATTTAAACAGCAGGTATTTTTTAAAATATTGCTATCTTTCTCCTTCGCTATTCCTTCAACCACCACGGCCTTTTTCTTATAAAATAGATCTACAAGATTATCTAAAGAAAAAATAAAACTCGCGTCATCTCCCAAAATGGTAATGAAAGGTCCATCTATGAAATTCTTGACTAAAAGTATAGCCTCCGCGATACCTTTTAATTCTTTTTGAAATATAAATTTTACTTTTATATTTTTGAACAGATTACTATCGGTTCGGATATACTCAAAAATCAATTCTTTTTTATAATTTACAATAATATATATCTTCCTGACACCGCCCATAGACATATTTTTGATAATGTAGTATAAAAGAGGTTTATCGTATACAGGCAAAAGGCACTTGGGAAGAATTTTTCCTAAATAACCCAATCTTACGCCACTTCCCGCTGCAGGTATAACTCCTATTCTTATACTCCTTGACATAATTAAATCAGTCTTTTATCACCTTATGATAAAGCTGAATTATATTATCCAAATTTTTATGGACGTCCAATACCGCCGATACCTTTTGATTTAAAGCCTTCGCATATTCTAATGCCATATCGTTATTTCTCAATATCCAAGAGATTCTACGGGAAAAATCTTTAGGGTCATTATACTGAGCAAGAAATCTTTCCTGATTTACAATCTCAGGTATCCCGCCAATTCTACTTGCCACAATTGGCTTTTTAAAATTTATTGCCTCACATAAAATTAAAGGTAAAGGATTATGCCACTGTTCAGGGACAACCACTATGTGCGCCATCTCTAATATCTCCTTAAGCTGCTGATAAGACAGCTTACCTAAAAATTTTATTTTTGAATTTAAAGATAATTTATTTATAAGATCAGATATATATCTCTTGTAAGAAGCTATTGTTCCTGTCTCTACAACCCATAAAGAGATAAAAGGAAACTGTTCAATTATATAAGATATGGCTTCAAGTAGAATATGTAGACCTTTATTATAAGAAATCCAACCCACAAAAAGGATAAGTCCCTCTTGATATGTTGGAGCTATATCTATACTCTCATATAGAGGCAAAGGAATAATTTCTATTCTTTTTTCTTCTATACCATATTTTAAAAGGATACGGAAAGAGTCGTTAGATAAGACTATAAATCTATCAATAAAATTTAAATATTTTTTAAAGTATATTCTCTCCAGAGTATTAAAATAAGAACACCTACCATAGGGGACAAACCTAAAGCAATCTCTGCATCTTAAACCTTGAAAATAATTACACTGCTCTTTAAATCTATATAATAATAATCCATTGGGGCAGAATGCCCAATAGTCATATACAGATAAAACCAAAGGAATTTTTTTTGTCTTTACTTCCTTTATTATAGATACAGAAAAACTACTAAAATTCTGCAGATGTATAAGATCGGGATTGATAGAATCAATTATCTTGCTGAATTTTTCTTTCAATAATGGATTATAATATGAGAAATTGAACAATCTATTAATTATCTTTGTGGATATGTGATTATCCTTTTTTATAAAAAAAATATCTCGGTTAGGCGCATCAATCTCAGTATGGTTTGTAATAACAGATATATCTATATTCTTTTTTTTAAGACCTTCGATCAACAAAAAAGCGGCACGTTCTGCCCCTCCCCATATAGAGTGGTATTCAGGAAGATAATTGCTAACTAGGCATACTTTCATCTTTCTAATAAAAAATATATCTTATCTTTTAAGTTACATATAATTTCTTTCAAATTTAAAATACCTTCACTAGGGGGTCGCATATAGCGCGTCAAAATATAAATCTTTTTTTGTAAACGATGCGGATAAGCATCAGAAACAGGCCTTGCTCCTCTTCCATAGAATAGATAACCTTTATTTAACTCATCAGGTGGGATATAATAACTAAAAAAGGCATTGATATTTCTTCTCTTCGCCCAGTTTAAAGATTCTATATCTTTTTGAAAACTTGAACCAGGTAGACCAATAATAAAATAACCATTTATGTCTTTAAAGTAGCTTCTGGCTATATCTATGGCTTTCTCAATCTGCTCCAAATTTTCTCCTTTCTTGATCTTTGCTAAAATCTGCGTATCAACAGACTCAATTCCAAAACTTATAAAATTACAACCTGCATTTTTTAAAGCAATGGCTATATCCTCATCAAATCTATCTAATCTTAATCCATTGGCACAGGACCAACTTAGACCTAAAGGCTGTACTTTTTCACAGAATCTTAAAACCCTTTCTTTATCTATATTAAAACAATCATCCAATATGACAAAAGATTTAATACTATATCTCTCCTTTGCCATCTTCAGTTCTTCATAGCAGTTATCTACAGATCTTAACTGCCAAGACCTGTTTCTGCTTGCACAATAAATACAACTATAGGGACAGCCTTGAGAGGTCATGAGAGGATACTGCCACTTTCCTTGTTGCCAATTATTTTTAAAAATGAAAAATGAATCGAATAATTCATATACAGGAAAGGGCAAATCATCAGAAAAATCAAGTTCAATATGAATGTCCTCTTCTAATCTAAGGTAAGGATAACAACATTGAACATCCAAAATACCCGATACAGAATATACTTTCACCTCGGGGTTCTTTTTTTTATATATATTCTTTATCTTCAAAGCTTCATTATAAGTGCGGGATTGCACAGAGATTCCTACTGAATCATGCTTATATTTAAGAAATCTATAGTAAGGAGATGGTAAGGTATTTAGATCTACAACTTTGGTCTTCAGATAGGTGGCAATATAAACAAGGGCTAAATTAGGGATATCTCGATTTACTCCTGCGTAAGGATTAACAAGAACCATATTCTACTTTTCCTCATAGAGACAGCAATCTTTACAAACTAAAGGCAAAATATCTTTGGCAAGGCTATTTAATAAAATTCGATATCTTTTCCCTCTCCAGATCTCTCTAAAAGACTGTTTAAAAATATTACCCATGCTGTATTCTTTCTGAAACTGACGCCGATTTTTCTCGTTAGCCGCACAGCAGGGAATAACCTCTCCGCTAACAAAGATAAATGGCATTGTCCATTCTATACAGTTTCGTGGAGTAGGTTTTGGATCCAAAGTATTAGCATTCCACGTGACTTCTATATTAAGCTCTTTTCCTTTTCTTATACTTTCTTCTATTATAGATTTAGGGATCTCTACATATATATCTTTAACCTGAGGATAATTATGTAATAATCTTGTGAATTGAACCCCTAAAGATAAACCTTTAGATATAGAGGAAACTAACTTCAGATGATCCAGAATTTCATTTAAGTTGAGTTTAGATACAATATAATGAAAATTAAATTTAGTTAAAGGAATAGGGTATCTTCTTCTTAAATCTAAGAAATAACTTACATTCTTAATTACCTTTTCAAAATTACTACCCGGTCTTATCTTTTCATAGGTTTCTTTAGTAGCTGCATCTATAGAGGCATAGATAGAATCAATCTTTAACTCTATAAGTTTATTAGCTATCTCTTTATCCACAAAATAGAATGTATCATAGATCTCAGTAATAATCCCTTTTGCTTTTACATAAGAAAGCATCTTTATAAAATCTTTATTTAAGAAGCTCTCACCAATGCCGGTAAGTCCTATCCATGTAAGGCGTGGAAATTGATCAACTATGTATTTAAACTCATCAAAACTCATATCCCTGGGAGGTTCATCCCAATAGGTATGTTCACACATAACACATCTCATATTACAACGGTTAGTTATCTCTATCTCTATATAAGCAGGATACCATCTAAGCCAATATTGCAACTTTCTAAAAAATGTTGGACGCCTTCCCCAAAAGAATTGATACCAAGAAAGATTAAATGTATATTTTAATCCACGTTTTTTTATGTAATAAAGGAGATGCTTCATTCTGTTAAAAGCTTATGAACATTCTTAAAAAATATCCTTATAAGTGAGGGTTGCTTAAATACTTTAAATATTCTATAAGGCACCTTCCGTAACGGTTTAAATTGTATATCTAAAAATTCTCTAAAATAAAGATGCCATTTTAAATCCACTACCTCCATAATCTGATTATGCAGTTCTATTAACTTTTGATAATCAATCTCTTCTGAACAGGAAAATATAGGATGTGCATAATCAAAATCCGACCAATCTAAATCTTTAGATATAAGATTGTGCTCCCTACACCAGTTCCATAACTCTGTTCCCGGAAAAGGTGTAGAGTAAAGCACACCCGGCCCAGATAGAGGATTCTCTTTTATAAAATTTAAAGTAGCGTATATATCCTCCGCTGTCTCAGTAGGATTACCGATTATAAATGTACCTTGAGGAATTATGCCTAATTTTCGGCAAAGATGAATTGCCTTTTTGTTCTGCTCTACTGTGGTTCCTTTTTTTAATATATTAAGGATCCTCTGAGAACCACTCTCAAAACCAAAGGTTATTTGACGACAACCTGCATTTTTTGCAATTTTTAATATATCTTCATCTATTTCATTCACTCGAGCATTCGCGCCCCAGATAATTTTAATTTTTTGTTTTCTCATAAGTCGACAGATCTCTTCTAGTCTATTTCTATCAGTAAAAAGTGTATCCTCAATAAAAAATAATGCTTGGATTTTATATTTACTAATCAACTCTTCTATTTCCTGAATTACTCTCTCTGGGCTATTAAAGCGCAAAGGAAGATTACGCCAACTATTATGACAGAATATACATCTATAACGACAACCTCTACCAGTTAAAATAGAAGCAACCCTTGTATGAGGTAGAACAAAATAAAGATAGGTATGTCTTAATCTATCTTTGGTATAAAGGTAATAATCCATATGCATAAGATGCCGAGCAGGTGGAGGAAAATCATCTAGATTTTTTATATAATTACCAATTACTAATCCTTTTCTTATATCATTTCTTATAATCTTAAGTAATGCCTCCTCTCCTTCTCCTTTTACTACCACATCCGCAAAGCATAATGCCTCGTCAGAAAGAACACTTACATGTGGACCACCCATAATAACCAAAATATCTTTCTTTTTACAGAATCTGGCAATCTCATAAGCACGTCTGACCAAAGGCGTCGTAGCGGTTATACCTACTGCGTGAGGTGAAAAACTAATTATTTCTTTTTCTACATCATCACCTGCAAGTTCATCGATAATCTTTACCTCTATATTATTCTTCTCTAAAAAACTTGCTAAAAAACCCAAACTCAAAGGCTCTTGTATCGCAAATCTTATATCTTTACCAGGATTGATAAGAGCTATTCTTTTTATCGGCATATCTTAAAATATCTTAAAAGCGCTTTTGTCTTTTTAATCCATAACGTATCAAGCATTCTATTATAAAGTTTTAAAATAAATACCGAGTTTAAAACCATCTTAATAAAAATAAAACGGATAAATAAAGGAACTTGTTTTAAAAAGCTAATCTTATAAAAGCTACCCTGAAAATTTCTCAGTTCATAAGCATAGCTTATAATAAGTGCAATCTCTTTATGAGAAAAAATGGCTTCTTTAAATAGATCACGGCAAAAGAAAAAATGATTGCCTGCTTCACTATTATAACCGTAATTATTATTAAACCATACTTCATCATCTATTTTTTTATCCATACATAATTGATGATAGATGAATGTATTTGGGTGGATTTTAAAAATCTGTATATTTAAAACATCAAAATATTTAAATATAGATAGTGTTTTTCTTATATCCTTAAGTTTCTCACCCGGTAAAGAGAACATAAAAAAACCAATAAGCCACAAACCTAATTTTTTGCAATCATCAATTGTTTCTCTTATCGTTTTTGTATCTATTCCTTTGTTTATTTTTATCAATATCTTATCAGAGTTGCTCTCTATACCAAAACCCACTATTCTACAACCTATACTTTTAAGACGCTGTAAGATATGACGAGGCGTTCCTACTCTTATGTCTATTCTAAAATTTATCTTTAGATTCATATCTTCTAGTATATCACAGAATTCCATTATATCTTTCTCGTTATTGATAAAAAGAGAATCATAAAATCTAAAATAACCTATATTATATTTTATAGTTAAATCTTTTAACCACTGCGCTCTTCTTTTTGGAGAAACGGTCCTTAATTTAAATTGCCAATGGGAGGGAGCAGAACAAAAAAAACAACTAAAAGGACATCCTCTTGAAGTAATTATAGGCAGGTGTTTTAATTCCTTTAAAGATTCATCTACCTCGTTATCCTTCCAGTTATTTATCCATGGCTGATATAGATCATAATCGAATTCTAACTTATCTAAATTATGAATTAAAGGGCGCAAGGAATTCCTGAATATTTGGTTATTCTTTCTAAAGGTGATACCTTGAATTTCTTCTAGAGGTTTATTTTGAATTATCTCTAAAAGTGTCTCCTCTGCCTCAGATCTGGCTACTATATCTATAAAGGAATAATGTTCTAAAATTTTAATATCCAGTATATCCACATGAGGACCGCCTACAATTATCTTGCAAGCAGGGTTAAGTTTCTTTGTTCTTTTGGCAAAATCAAAACAAAAAAAGCGCGATTCTGTATAGCAGACCAGTCCTAAAATATCCGCAGATTTCACCTTATCTAAAGTTTCCTTCATAGAGATACCCTGCAGTACAGGCTCACATACCTCTACCATCCAATCAGTATATTTCTTTATATAAGTTGCCAGAAATCCCAATCCTAAAGAAGGAACTACCACGCTAGACTTATTAAAATTTGGGTTTACTAAAAGTAATTTCATTTATTCTGGTTGGATTTAATTATATTCCAGATTAATCTCATCTCATTCCAGGGCAATCCACCTAATATGGTAAGTACCAGAATGTAGAAAGAACCCGCACCTAAAAAAGAAATAATTAAATTCCTGTCTAAATATAACAACTTAAAAGGAATTATTATTGCTAAAGAAGCCACGAAGGGCCTCCACATAAACCTTAATAGATTTACCTCTAAGATCCTATTGAATTCTCTATAATATATAAAAAAGGCAATGAGTTGGCCAAAGATCTGTGAATAAGAAGCACCTTTTGTACCCATTTTAGGAATAAAAAATATACAAGAAATCAGAATAGATATACCCTGGATAATTAAATTAAAGATTACTTTATCCTCTTTACCTGTTGCCAGCAGAGCTTGACTGAAGAAACTATTTATATAAATAAGAATAAGGTTAAGAGTAAGAATCTGTAAAATAGGCACAGCAGAGATATATCTATAACGATAAATAAACATAATAATTTGCGTGGCAAAGAGAAAAAATATAATCGCAATAGGGATAGATAAAATAAACATAAGGTCTATTGCGGAATAACAGAGTTTTTTAAAAGAATCGGGGGCATAAGTATAGTAACGAGATAATGCAGGAAATATTGCTCCATAAAGAGGAATAACGAGAGAATACAACAGATAAAATATTCTATAAGAGGCGAAATAATAACCCACCTCTAAATTATTTGACATAAATCCTAAAAGTAACTTTTCTATATTATTCACCAAATAAACTAATATAGGGAAGACACTAAAGGTAAGAGCTGAATTTAAATTTTCTTTTAAAAAAGATATATTGAAATCTATATAGACTTTTCCCAGCAAACGTTGCATAAAAAAAACTGTTATCGTAAATAAAAATATATATTGCCATAAAGCTATAAGAGGTACTCTTAGAAGATGATGTTCTGACTTCACTAAAAGGAATATAAGATTTATATAAATAACCGAAGAGATTATACTGGGGATTTCCGAAAACTCCATCTTCTGAATCCCATGGAATATCCATCCCAAAGAAAGATTACTGACCAGAATAACCAAACCATATAAAAAAATAAGACTTAGTAGTTCTTCATCTTTTTTTATAAAGGGTAAAAATATACATAAGGTTAAAAACGCCAAAAAAGAGAGTATAGTTCTTATGGAAACAATCTGATTTATATGGAATTTTATCTGCTGGTTATCTTTAGCGGTAGCAATCCAGCGCATACCCAATATAGAAAATCCTGCCAGATTAAATAAACTAAAATAGTTGGCTACAGTAAAACTAAAACTTAATTTTCCATAATTTAATGGAGAAAATATCCGTGCCAGATAAAAGGTAGTAAAAAAAATAATTATCTGATTTACGGAAAAAGAAGAATATAGAAAAAATGTATTCCTAAGTATTCGAAGTATATTTTTGGAATTCTCTATATTTTGCATTGATTAACCTGTCTAACCATTTAACATTACAATAACGGATAGATGCGGGTTGGCGAATTAAACCTGTATTGATTGCCTGGATGATCTCTTGGGCACCTGTGCTTACATCTATAGTAGGATAAAACCCTTCCTCTTTCATCTTTTCTACAGCTACACGGTAATTACGCTGATCAGAAGAGCAATCTTTATTATGGATTATCTCTATAGAAGGGTTGATGCTCTTAAACACATAGGCTACATCTTTTATCTTTAGATTCTCATAAGCAAGATTATAACAGTTATACTTTAGTTCTTCTTTCTCTACAAAATATAAAAAGGCAAGGGCAGCATCCCGCACATGTAAAAAAGGTCGCCACTCATTACCCTCGCCAAAAATGGTAATCCGATTATAAAGGGCGTTCTGAAGGCTAAAAATATTTATTACTAAATCAAAACGCATCCTTGGAGAATAACCAAATAATGTCCCACAACGCAGAATCACCGCTTTCCATCTAGAAATTATTAGATTATTTATGATTTCTTCTGCTTTCACTTTAGATAGTGCATATAGACTTAAGGGATTTAAAGAAGATTCTTCGATTGCTATATGTTCTATTCTTCCATAAACTGAACAAGAGGAGGCAAAGATAAACTTTATATTTTTTTTCTTGGCTATCTCTGCTAAAACCTCAGTTACTTTAACATTTATCTCTTCAGACAACTTAGGGAAAAACTCACAGGATCTATCATCCGAAAGAGCCGCGAGATGAATTATACAATCACAATCCTTTACAATATCTTCTCTGAATTGGTTGTCTTTGTAAGTCTTTCGGATATCCTCTCGGATAAATTCTATATGAGAGAAAAATGGTTTAAGATGATTGATACCAAAATAACCTATATCTATTACGCGTAATTTATGTTTTCTTGTCAATAACTCAGAGATAAGCACCGAACCCAAATACCCTGCACCGCCCGTAAGCAAGATATTCATAAGAGTTTTTTAAGTAAATTTATAATTTTACGAAAGAGAGAGCTTTTAAGGAAACAAAATACCCTTTTATCTCTTAATTGATAATAAATTATTTTTAACAAACTGTAGATTGTATAAGTTATTATTATATAAAATATTTTCAAAAAATAAACGGCTGATTCTTTTTCTTTGTAGGCAAAGATAATCGCACCAGTATCTTTAAATTTATTAAATCTATCCGACCGCTTAATATACTCATTAAAAAATCTTTTTATCGGAGGAGAATCTGCACAGCTTAAAGCAATGATCCCGCCTTTTAAAAGAAAACGCTCCCATAAGATAAAATCACATTTAGCAGAAAAATAATTTCCATCCGTGTCAATAAAGATAAATTTTAAGGGTCTCCGCCAACCGATACTGGCTAAACTAGAAGGTTTAAAGATAGGAATAATTACATCTTCTAAATTAAATCTTTCAATATTGTTTATAAATTCTTTTTTAGTATTAAAATAATTTATATCTAAACTGAATACTTTTGCCTGCATATTATTTTCTTTTACAGCTAAAGCTAAACTCACCGAAACCCTTCCTTTATACGCACCGATCTCTAAGATATCTGCATATATATGGGATAAGGACTTAACTAAAGAATAGAGCAAAAAACAAATCTCTTCATAACAGAGACCATCTATTTTGCGAACAAACGTCTTAAATGTTTCTTTATCCATATATTATATTATAAATGTATTCTTTTTTGAAAAAGATATGCTGCACCACTTACTTTTAAAAAAAACTTTAATAAACTTTCATCTTCTCTTAGGGTCAATCTTTTTATCGCAAAGATATCTTTGTGTTTTAAACTCCAATAAAAACCTTGATTGGTAGTAAAAGCACAAAGATAGCCTGCTTCGCTTACCTTTTTCTGAAGAGAATAATTAAACCCTCCCCAGGGATAGGAGAAAAATCTTACTTCTGTTTTTAGATTTTGTTCCAATATCCTTTTAGATTCTCTTATTTCAAATTCCTGTTCTTTCTCTTTTAAAAAAGGCAGATACCGATGACTTAAGGTATGCGAACCAATATAGATTAAACCTGTATTAAGCATCTGGTTTATTGTTTCATAGGTTAAATACCCCTCTTTTGAAATCTTATCTACAATTAAAAAGATAATTGCAGGAAACCCAAATTCCAAAAGCAGAGGAAAGACATTAAAGAAAAAATCGCTATAACCATCATCAAAGGTAATCAGTAGCGGATGTCTTTTAGATCTTTTTGAAGATTGATTCATTCTTAAGGTAAAATCATAAGGTTTAAGTACATCAAAAGAATTCTTTTTTAAAAATTCTAACTGTCTTTTAAAAGAATCTCTATTTTTTATAGAATGATATACCAAAACTGGGATATCAAAATATAAAGAAAAATACTTAATAAGGAAGGAATGCATCTTTTGAATTATTTTTTAAAGAATCTAATGCTTTAATCAGGCCTTCTACATAAACATTGTGATTCCAACCAAAGATAATCTCTTGAGACCGTCTACCCATCATCTTCATTTTAGAAGGATTGTCTAATAATTCCTCTAAGGCAGTCTTTAATGCCTTTAAATTATTAGGGGGTATAATGTAACCGTTTTCCCCTAACTTTATTAAATCAAAAGCAGAATTTACCTTACTGGTGGTAATCACAGGTAAACCAAAACATAGTGCCTCATTTATAACTAAACCCCAGGCCTCACCCAAAGAAGGTAAAACAAATACATCCGCTATACTATAGAACTTAGAGATCTCAGTATAGTTCTTAAATCCAAAGAAGAAGACATTCTTTATTTTATATTTAGAGGCATATCTTTTAAGGACTTTTAATCTATAACCGGTTCCCACATACACCAGAACCGCCTCTTTTTTTAGTTCTTTAAAGGCTTTAAGTAAAAGTAAGGGTCTTTTCCATTTTATAAGTTTGGATAAAAATAAAATTACAGGTAAGTCTAGAGGTAATCCTAACTCTTTTTTTACTGCATCTTTTTTATCTTTATAATATCCGTATTTATTAAAAAAATATTCATTATCTACAGAATAAGGGCAGAAGAATAGTTTTCTGTCAAGGTCTTTAACGTATCTTTTATAAGAAAGATAAAACTCTTTTGACTTGGCGCCAATATAAAGAATACTTGAGCTAAAATTTAAAAGCCAAGGGAAATATAATTTTTTTAGTTGTTTCATTATAAAAATTTTAAATCTTGATTTAAAAGGCGTGGGTGGCTCTCCGGTTAAGATTAAAGGTATCCTCTTAAAAAAACAGGTTAAGATTGCCAGCCAGTAGGAAATATTATAGTAACCATAAACAATTACCGCATCAAATTTATTGTTTTTCAATTCTCTTACCAATCCCAGATTAATTAGACCAAAAAAGGTATCTTGAGAAGGAAAGGGGCTATAATTCTTTAAGAATTTATATTTAAGACCTTCTAAGGTTATATTATCCCAGGCTACAGGAATTCCAAATCCCCTATCTTTTTTATGGGCCATACCAAAATCTGAACAGAAATAAACCCTTAGATCTATTAAAGGATGGGAATTTATCTTATGGTAGAGAGGAATCATATACTGGATAACATGACTTATTACTATAGCAATTTTATATTTTTTAGACATTATCGGCTATCTCAAGTATTCTTTCTGCACGTCTCTGATAGGTATAATTACTCTCTATACAGCGTCTAAAGCCTGCCTCAGCAATTCTTTTTCTCTTTTCTTCATTATGTAAATAATATCCTATCTTTTCTTTTAATTCGTCAGGAGAAGAAAATAATACTATCTCTTCATCTTCTTTAAAGAACTCCTCTATCTCGGGACTACGTTCAGAAACCACAAAGGCACCGCAGGCAGGAAGTTCAAAGGTGCGCATATTGTGGGAACCTTTATTCTGAGCCCTCAATATATTTAAAGAAATTTTAGAAGAATTCAATACCTTTGATTGTTCTGTTCCGTAGACTGCTTTTTTGCGCCATCTTTTTTTTAAATCCTTATCTTTGCATAATCTTTTCCAGTAGTTTTCTCCCCAGATTGCTAAATCAAATCTCTTTAATTCCTTTAGGTATCCCTCCCGCTCTATAGACCAGTTGCCTATAAAAACCACATCATTTCCATAGTATCCTTTTTCCTCCTCAGTTACCTCTATGGGATGATGCAATTGTGGATCAAAAGCAAAAGGAAGATATTCCACTCTTCTTACTCCCCCTTTTTTTATCTTCTCTAAAAGATTGCGATTGAAAGTAAAATAACAATCATAGTAAGGAATGGCTCGGATAATATTCTCATTACTTGAGCCGGGATAAAAGATATTAAAAGGATCATCCGGATTAAAGCAGAAGATAGGCATTTTAATCAACTCTTTAATTTTAAGGATAGTATCGGGATATAAAAAATATCCTTTTATCACCAGAATTAATTCAGGCTTAATTAATCTTATTTTTTTAAGCAGTTGTCTATTTATAATAAACTGCCACGGCAATTCTAAAATCTTCGGAATTATTCCTGTATGAAAAGTAAATACCTTACACCCTAAAAGATTAAAATAATACCTATAAAAAATCTCTATCCTAAAAGGGAGAAATTCACCAACGATAAGAATCTTCATGAATAAACAAAAACTTATTTAAGTTTATCTTTTTTAATTCTCCTATCTAATGAAAATTACCTGCTAATATAACATAATTTAAAAGAAAATCTTATCACATAACTGATTTAGATTGGCTACAAATCTATCAATACTAAAATACTGTTTCACCATCTCCACTAAATATTCTCTATCCATAAATATAGAAGCATCTTTTTTAAGAATAGAAATGACTGCTCTTTCAATCTCTGATATGTTATCAGGATCTACGAGGATACCTAATTTACCATCAAGAAGTGCCTCTTTTGATCCATCTCGGTTACCAGCGATCACCGGCTTTCCACAAGCCAACGCCTCCAAAAACACAATCCCAAAACCCTCCTGTTTAGATGGCATAATAAAAATATCACAAAGATTGTAGTAATCAGGTAGTTCATCATCAGAGATATAACCTGTAAAAATAATATGATTATCTAATTTCAACTCTGAAACCATTTTTTTTATACGTGGGATGTCGTCTCCCTCTCCTACGAGAATATACTTTAAATTAGGAATTATCTTTAAAACTCCGGGGAGGGATAGAATTACTTTATCACATCCCTTATCTCTATCGTAACCGTCGAGCCGGGCTACAGTTAAAATTACACGGCAACCAAAAAGATTATATCTCTTCAATAAATACTCCGGTTTATCTTTAGGGAAAAATTTTCTTGTATCTACAGAGTTGGCTAATATATAAATCTTTCCTTTTATTGCTGGTATCTGTTCTATTAATCGATTTGCAGTATATCTACTAACACATATAATATTTTTAGCGAAAATAAGGATATATTTTTTAAAATTGCTTTTTATCTTCCATACATCTGTGCCATGGGCAAGAACAATATAAGGACAACCAATTATTTTATAAATAATAAATGCTAATTCGCATAGATTAATATGCGCACATATTAAAAAATCTGGCTTATCTTTTAAAGAATAGAACAGCGCAGAAAAAACAAACTTTATCTTACTAAACAATCTTATTCTTTTACCACAGGTAATAAATTTTACTTTTTTGTTATTTAACCGAAGGTAAGACTTATATATTCTATTATCATTTAAAAGAATAATCCTAAAAGATATCGGCGAGCGATATGAAAAAATGGCATTTAAAAAATTAAGCTCATATCTTTGTTGCCCATACTGTCTCATAAATATTCCTGTAGAAAGCACAACGATCTTCATGCTCTATCTATGCTTTTAATTATACTTATAAAAATCCCTCCCAAGAAATCTTTTATATGTAATGTCTTAGCTAAAAATGAAAACATCCTTGAATGATTCTCAAAGTCTGCAAATCGTTCTAGTATAATTTTATTCTTTTTAAGTATCCGAAAGATCTTTGCTATATCTCTATCGTTAAGAGTAAGATATAACTTTCTTATCTTAAGTCCAACATTTATTTCTTCACCAAATCTTTCTCGCCATCTTTTTTCGTATTCATATAATCTCTTCTTTAATATACAATCCGCTAAAATCTCTGCGCAACGCATACCATAATATATACCTCCTTGAGTAAGCGGTTTAACCTGGCAGGCGGCATCTCCTATTAAAAATATATTTTCTTTCTGTGTCTGACATGTTCCTAAAGGAACTGTCCCAGCGAATTTTTCTAAAATTTCTCCCTTAACGTTATTTTCTCTTAAAAAATCCAGAAGATCTTGATAGGGATTGTAAGAAATTATCCCTGCCCTTACTATCTGAGTGCTTTCAGGAATAATCCATGCAAAAAAAGGTTTTTTAAGATAAACTTGGACAAAATTATTCTTCATCTTATACCTTAGTCGGAATTGCACTCCTTTTAAATATTCTATATTCTCTCTAAACTCAGCACTTTTACGTACTGTAGAATTTGCACCATCGGCGCCAATTAGTATATCGGTATAAAATCCACCCTTATCTGTTTCTACTAAAAATCCTTTCTTTCTCTTTTCTAAACCAATAAAACGAGTATTAAAATCTATAGAAAGTTTTTCGCCTAAATGCTGATCAAACTTCTCTCGATCGATAACAAAAGCAACAGACTTTCTCTTAATATAAAAACTATCTTTACCAAAAAATATCTGCGCCCCATCAATAGTATTCAAAATACTCTTATGGTTTAAATTGATACGTGAATGACCGAATACCTCCTTACTTACTAATCCTGCACAATGCACAGGTTTTCCTAAAGCATGGTGCTCTTCGATAATTTTTATATTTAAATTACTATTTATTTTTAAAAGTTGTGCTAAGTAACAACCAATAGGACCAGCACCTACAATTAATATCTTCATGGAATTTTTTCTTTTAATATTTTGAAATTCTTGCAAGCTTCACAAGAATAATTAAGATCTTTACAAAGAAATTCCATCTTCTCAAAGTAATAAATTGCTTTATCAATAAGATCTTTGTTTACAAAATATTTAATTATATAAAAAATATTATTTATATTGTGGGGTTCAAGAAGATAAGCCCTTCTGAATGCCTTTTCTACATTCTCTTCGTTATTGCTTAAACTATAAAAATAACCTAAAAGTAAATGATACTCAGCATTTACAGGCTCTAACGCTATTGCTCTGTTAAGTTGATAGTATATATAATTAAGAAAATCTACGCCACGCTGTTTTCTTTTAAATTCCACAATATTTAATAAATCATTATTTCTAAAAACATCCAGCAGGGTCCTTGTATACTCAAAATAATACCGTGAATTTAAAGAATTAAATTGAATAGCCTTTTCAAAGAACATCAGAGATTTACTATAAAAAGATGCTCTCTTTACAATTAGAGTACTATCGAGATCTTCTATATGAGACAGAGAATCTTTTGCTTTACGATAATAAAACTCCGCTCTAAGTATAGATACAAGATAACCTTGAATTAATAAATATAATACAAACAATGAAAAGATAATAATACGTTTAGAACTAGTGTGAATTGACTTACTTTGTATCTCTAAATGATAGAGCATATTACTTATTAAATTTAAATATACTGAATACTAGTTTGTAAGTTAAGCCGCTAATGATAAAAAATAACAGGGCATTTGCAGGAATTCTTAGATTAAAGTCTACCCAAGAATGAATAAGTATTCCTAAATTAGATATTATTCCTCCCAAAACCAAACCCACTACAAATCTATCGTGTCTTTTCATCCACATTTTAATTACTTGAGAAAAATAAAGATAAAAAAATAAAGATAGTAATAAAAATCCAAAGATGCCTGTCTCAACCAGCAACTCAAGGTAATCGTTATGTGCATGCACAATAGTCATCTGGAGATTAACTCTTTTATAAAGAGGAGCGATAGAACTAAAAGCCCCTCCGCCGATTCCTAAAAACGGAAAATCATACCATATTTTAAACATATCTTGCCAACGATACCCCCGCTCAAAAATAGATTCTTTTGGCGATGCCTCAAAGATAGAAAAAAATCTTTCAAAAATAACCTTAAAATCAGTTAAAAAAAATATAAATACTAAAATAAACAAAAAACTTAACCACATTATAATTGACTGTTCTTCGAATCTTTTTTTAATCCATAGAAATATTATCATTGATAACAACTCCAGCAAATAAATAACCATACCTGCACGCGAAAGACTTAAAAATAAACTTAAGCTAATAACAAAAAGACTCATGCCATAAAGAGTTTTACGTTTTATATCTATATCTGAAATAAGATATCCCAGACATAAAGGAATTACCATCTCCATATATCCGGCAAAGTGATTACGATTAACAAAAGGCCCAAAACAAGATGGAGCAGAACCATTTATATCAAACCAGTAAACTTTATCTAAATTAGCGTAAGTAAAATTCTGAATAATAGCAAATATACTTATAATGAACCCACATATAATAATAGCATTAAACAAAATCTGAAATTGCTCTTTTTTTTGAATATAATTAATGATTAAAAAAAATATTAAAAAATAAGATAAAATTTTGAATAAAAAGTCAATAGTGGAATTAACACATATACTTAATGTAAAAAATGGAAGCACTTTACTTTTTAAAGGAAGAAGTTCTCTGTAGATATGCGCTATTTTAGGCGAAATAAATTCAATAATTTTTAAAGGCAATGGGATGATTTGAATAATAACTAAAAAAACAAATAGAATTAGAGTAATTAATAAATTTGTCTTTAAAAATAATAAATTACCGCCGAGTATCATTTTTATTAACCATAAAGTAAAGAAGAGAAAAATAAAGGATTCCATAAAAATATAACCTACCGCCGTAACACTTCCATAGAAAAATGGAGTAAATATTATTAAAAATATTAAAAAGAAATCAGCAAGATAACTAAAAAAAGAAACAGTATCTAACCTAAACATAACGAATAATATCAGATTTTAGATGTTGGACTTTTTGATCGAGAGTAATAGTAATAATGATAATAATAGTAAGGATCTTCTTTCTTTACATCTGCATTATTCAATATCACACCTATTATCTTTGCCTTTGCTTCCTGAATCCTCTTGCGGCTTCGGAGGATATAATTAAAGTTAGTTCTGCCTGCATAGATAACTAAAACTACCCCATCTACCCTATTAGCCAAAATACACGAATCCGCAAAATAAAGTACAGGAGGAGAATCTATAATAATACGAGAAAATTTGGATTGCAACTCTTTAAGGAGGATATCTGTCTTTTGGGAAACTAACAGCTCTGTAGGATTGGGAGGAACA
Source organism: Candidatus Omnitrophota bacterium (assembly GCA_023819665.1). GTDB lineage: Bacteria > Omnitrophota > Gorgyraeia > Gygaellales > JAMWCP01 > JAMWCP01. Next base: position 12,542 of record JAMWCP010000008.1, on the reverse strand, counting down.
GGACCACTACTTATTAAAAAGAGATTTTTTATCCGTGTTGGCTTAATAACTTCATCCATCTTTGCCTCACCGGTTAAAAAATTACTCAGACCTACCTCGTTTTTCATATCAAATATACTGCTAATGCGTGGCTTACGCATATCTGCCTCTATAATTATAATTAATTCATCTAAATGTGCAAAGACTACTCCCAAATTAACAGCAGTAAAAGTCTTTCCTTCTCGAGGTAAAGAACTAGTAATCATAATTGTCCTGAGAGGCTTATCTTCAGGAGAAGAAAAAATAATGGAAGTGCGGATAGAACGATAGGATTCAGCGATGCGTGAATGAGGGAAATCATGGGAGATTAAATCTATTTTTTTTATTGCTCTAATCTCTCTTCTTTCTGAACGTAAACCTGCAGCATAACCTAAAAATGGAAGTCTTAGATATGATTCTATCTCTTCAGCATTTTTAAAAGTAGCATCGACGTATTCTATAAGTAAAGCAATTCCTACACCCAAAACTATTCCCCATAAACAACTAGTAGTAAAATCTTTTTTGCGATTATGACTTATGGGGGTTTTAGGAATTTCTGCAAAATCAAGTATACGAAAATCGGTGGTTATAGATTCCTTACTTACCTCGGTCTCCTTTATTTTATTTAAAAGCGTCTCATATAAATTACGATTACTCTCTATCTCTCTTCTTAAATTATCATATTGAACTATCTTTTCATTCAAAGCCATCAATTTTTTTGTCTCCTTATCAATATTGTCATTTATTGCAGACAATTTAGCGTATAAAGCGATCATCTTTGGATGTTTATCTTTATAGCGATTACTCATATAGAATATCTCATTTTCAATATTTATTTTTTCTCGCTTTAAATTTTCAAGAGTCTCCTGACTTCTTCTCTGTGTATCCTGAAGATCAAGAACCTGGTTCTCTTTTATATAATTGATCAATTGATTCTCGGAATTAATCAGTTTATCTTCCATTTCTTTTAAACTAGATCTTAACCAAACTTCCGCAGAAGAAACTCCCTCCAGCTTTCTCTCTAAATCTTCTTTAATAAAACACTCCGCTAAAGCGTTAGCAAATTTAGCTACTTTTATAGGATCGGGGCCTCTATAACCTACCTTGATTATCTGGGTTCCTTCAATTGCACTCGCTACTATCCCACCCATAAAACTACCTGCAGGATCTTTATCGCCTAAAAATGTATCATCGCCTTTGGAAATAAGATACCTTACAGTCTTTTCTGCCATTCTTTTAGATTTAATTACAGTAATTTGTGTTTTTATAAATTCTCTATCTATCATTTTAGTAGGATACACCTCCGGCAAAGGTAATACATGAGGAGTAACCCTCTCAATAATAATCTTTGCATATGTCTCATAAATAGGAACCTTTTTAAAAGACTGCCACGTTCCATTAAATACAACAATAAAAAATACTACCCCTATTATCCATAATCTTTTCTGAATAATTACAATATAATCTTTTATAGTTACTTCGCGTACTTCGGAAGAAGGGAACATAATCTATCCTTTTTAGAATAAAGACTCAGGAACTACTACTGTATCTCCGACTTGAAGTACAACATCCTTTGTTTTATCACCTCTTTTAATAATATCAGAAATCTTTACGCGAATAATTTTTTTCTTATTAGCTTCCGCTCTCACTATAGAAGTTCCATCAATGTTAGCAATCTCTGTAAAACCTCCTGCCATACTTATTAACTCCATAAGAGTGAGTCCTCTTCTAAGCGAATATGTTCCTGGGTTACGGACTTGCCCAATAATAGATACACGGCCGTACTCCTCTACTATAATTGTATCGTTAGGCATTAAGAAAACATCGGGAATTGTATTATTGATAATCCCTTCCATATCTATCTGCTGGGTATAACTTTTTCCGTCTTTAATCCGGACAAGCTTTATTTTTGATGTATCTGCCTCAGGTAAACAACCACCCGCCAAAGCAATGGCTGTAACCAAAGTAAGGGGCTTTTTTAACTCATAAGAACCAGGTGTCCTTACAAATCCAGAAATAGTTATCTTTGCATACTCTTTTACAAAAACCCTCACCTGAGGATGAACGAGATAATCCTGAGCAAGAAGTTGAGTAATTAATCTTTCTAATTCGGATACCGTCAATCCCTCTGCTCTTATTTTACCCAAAAGAGGAAAGCTTATAAAACCATCCTGACTAATACAATAAACGGTGTATAAATCTGGTTCATCATAAACATTAATCTCTACTGTATCTCCCGGATTAAGGATATGCTCTCTGTCTTCTTGGGAGTACCCCGATAAAACTAATCCCTTTAAAAAAAATAATATATAAAATATTACAAGGTATCTTTTTTTTATATCCATTTTTAAAATAAGGCTTTCGTAGTAAAAGTAAATATATTATTATTATAATCGTAATATAAATTACTCTTACGACTTTTATATATATATCCTAAAACAAATTCAAACCACTTACGTAATTTATAACCTAAACTTAAATTGAAATCTAAAAATCTCTCATGCCCCGCATTATCTATGAGCTTAGGAAAATCAAGATAGGATACGGCCATCCCAAATTGAATAAAAAAATAAGGTGGAGATAATGCAAAATTATGAGTCAGTATTGTTCCAAATTTATTAAAAATATTATAATCTTCCTCTGAATAATTTGACTCTTCAGTTCTTCTCTGGAGATTAAAATCAAGGCGTGTAAGTTCCGACAAACCATAATGAATATTTGTATCGGTAACTACACTTTTAAAATCGGGAGCGGTTTCATAATCTTGGTAATTATATCCTATCTCTATAGAACCACTAAGTTTTGGCGTATACCATCCCTTTAGCCCAAAGTTGAATCCTTTAAAATTACTATCCCCGGCGGAATCGTATTTATGTTTAACAAAACCGTACCAAATACCAGTAAAAATTTCTGTCTTAGGGGCAATAAGAAAATTTGAAGAAGCCCCAAACTGATGTATCGTATAGTCTCTCTCATAACTATATTCCGATTCAAAATTATGAAACACAAAATAATAATTAAAATCCCAATATAGACGATTGAACTTTCTCCGAAGACCCATATTAAATATATCTTCCCAATAACGGGGAAATTTTCTCTGTTCTATTCCCAAAGATGAAGGAGATATATTTTCTCTTAAAAAATTATTCTTAAAAAATATGCTGTAACGACCCAATTTTCTTTCTATATTAAAATTAAAATGCATATCTTGATTATTATTTCCAGAATTACGGGCATATAGATTCGCACGTATCCCCAATTCAAAATCAACAGTAGCCATCATATCTATAAACTTTAATTTAACATTTGGTTCAATACGATTAACTATATCTGAAATTTTATCTCTAAAACAATAAAGATTATCATTATATTCTATAGTATGAGTGACAAGATATTCTAAGTTTTGCAAAATCTTCTGCCAAAGTTCATCTTCTTTTTTAATGTCAGCAAACGCCTCCTGCTCTTCTTTTAATCTCATCACCGCCTCTATAAATGCCTCATTGAATATTCTCTCTTTTTTTTTCATCTCTAATTCATTAAGAGTAAGAATAATTATTCTCTCGCGCAGGGAATAATTTTCTATCTCTGAAGCTAAACATATATTTATAAAAATTAAAAATAAAAATAAAATAATTACAAACAATCTCCCCATCTATTTGTTAATTATTAACAAAATTTTATAAAATAAAACTACTCTTTCTTTCCCAATAAAGCCAAAGCAATCGCAAACAGCAAGGCAGTATCTGCCAGTTTTATCCAGTTTATAGGCATAGCTGCTGGCAGTATGGTTCCTAAAGTAGTCAACTTAATTACTATTGCTAACAATACACATATAACAGCCAAAACCACAAATACCTTAGCTAACCGCTTCATTCCTTTACCTCCTTTCGTAAATTTTTTATCTACAAATTTTATCTGTTCATCAATTAATTTACGTATTTCATCATCCATTTCTATAAACTGAATACCAAATCGGTATCTCTTACCTTTGACAAACCGTCTCATCCAAACTATCTTAGCTATACAAGAAATAGCATTTTCTAAATGTGGAAATAATATATCTATATCCAATATACTACCTAAAGGAAGGAATTTATCTGTAATTAAAGAGGCTCCCCCTTTGCTAATATTACTTATATAAGCCAAGGTAAAAGTAGTAGTTTTCTCTACTCCATTAAAGATGATTTTATAACGAGCAAGATGATAAGCATTTAATCTTACATTTTCTCTTTTATTTTTAAATCCCATATTATTTCTGGAAAATTTTATATTATTTAGAATTTCCTCTGATAATAAAGCCGCCACATATGCAAAGTATCTATAGTAGATAGGCCTCCCCCATAAGGATCAAAAGTAGTCAAAGCCATAGCGTTGGTCTTACCAGATTCTCCATACTGAAGAATAAGCTCATCATCAACACTAAATCTATATCTTAATTCGGAAAATAAATTATGGTGGCCTAAATAACACTTATCTTGTCCTTCTCTTAAACGATCTAATTCGTTCCAACGAGAATAAGTATAACGCAGATAAAATCCTAATTTTTTATTCGGTAAAAATCCTACTTCTATACCCACATGATTCATATTGTCATCAACAGGACCAGCAGATTTAAATTCATTATGGGTATAATCTAAGTAAAGCTCTAAATTTTCTAGGGGCATAAACTTCAAACCTAACTTAAAGATGTTATAAAAAGGATAGGGTGGCTGAGGAAAGAATTGCTGGTCATATAGATATATTCGATTATATCGGTAAACCTTACCATCTTCTATATAAGTATTCATTTGAGCACTATTTAAAATCCCTCTGGGGAAATTATCGTAGGCTAAAGTATAATCATTCGTGTATTCCCAGATACCATTCAAAGAAAGCCAATCAAAAAATTTATAATCCAGCCCTAAAGAACCAGTTTTTAAGGTAGGATCTTTAGCATCATCTATAGGATCTGTTGACCAATCTGAAAGATAATCACCGCTATCCTTATCAAATAAAAATGGATCAACTCCTGCCTTGGTTTTAGGTAATTTATGATAAATACCTAAAATTTTGGTAGTCAATCTTTCATCAATTTTAATATTTATCTCATCGCGTAAAACATTCTCTATAAATTTACCATTAGTTGAGTGTACATTTCTTACATCAAAGAGATTCTTTAAGTTCCTATTCCATAAAGAATTTTCAATCCTTAACCCTACAACGTCTCTACCCGTATCAATCCCATTGCCAATTTTAAAAGGCTCGATATCTTCCCAATTTAAGGGGGGAGAATACAATCCGGAATAATAATATTTTAAAGGTTCTCTGAAATGGATATGTCTTGACCAGAAAGCATCTTTACGGCTCTGACGAAAATTTGCCAAAGCGGGATCAAAACCTTCATCCATATGTACTAGATACAGACGCCATTTTCCAAAATTACTTTCCTCTTCTTTAGGTTTTATCTCATCATAACCGTATTTTAAATCAATAATTCTTTTAGGAGGGCAAGTTCCGACCAAAGAAAAATAAATAGCATTACCCCGTAATTCAGATCTATATTCAGAATTGGTTATATCCTTATCTGTTCTAGAAGTGGCTAATTCTAAATCCATCTTTAATCCCTCTTGAATTTCATATCCTAAATCTACTGCCAAAAGATGATTAAGGAGATCTCTTTTATTTTCCTTAAATCCGGTTCTGAAGGTATAAAGTGCACCCACTTGAAAATCCTCGGTTAACCGCTGCTTGATGCGGGTTGCGGAGACTAAATTATCAAACTCATCGTAATCCTGCCAAAGCGTCAAGGGTGAAGCAAATGTAGAAGAAAGAGTGGTTTGCGGGTGGGGTTGAAATTCAAAGGAAATTCCTCTTAAAAAAGTAAGTCTTGTTCCATCGCTATCACGGACAAAAAAAGCAAGGGAATCATCCCAACTTCCTTTAGTAAAATCTCCTGGACCAGAATTAAAATTGCCTCTTTTATAACTCCAAAGCCAAGGGCTTTCCTCCCACCAAATATGGTTATTGGAAAGTCTTAAAGGATCATCTGAAGTAAATGCTTGATTCTGTAAAGCCAGAGGGAAAAATCTAAAATTTAAGTTTTCCTTTTGATAATCGAACCACAGTTCCCTTAAAGGTCTGATTTCGCGTTTGATTTTTATAGAAGGAATATTAAATTGATCAAATGAAGGCCACCAGCCAGTAGTGTTAACTGCAACTTCTGAAGTCTTACCATCTTTTACTTTAATTTCCGGCAAATTAAAAGAATTCCCCAAAATATTAGTGTAAATCGCCTCATTTACTGTATAGCCTGTATTTGACCAATATTTTAATTCTATCTCCGCACTGTCTCCCCAACTACTAGTAACGGTAATCTTCTCCGACTTTCCTATAAAACTCCAAGGATCAATCGCAATATTAGTATGAAAATTTAAACCTTCTTTATTTAATGTATCAACATTTAATCTTAATCTATCGTAAATCCTTGGGTCATAAGTATTTATACCCCGATTATAACCATTATAATCTAAAATCCGCCAGTTCTTTTCATTTAAATCTGCATTTGCCCTTTTCCAAATAACCTCTCCAGAAGAACCCACCCCTACCGCTAAAACAACTTCTCCTTTAATTTCTGCATGCGCTTGTTTTTCTTGCAGAGAGTCTTTTTGAAGAGTCGATTCTTTTTCTCTTTTGTGCTCTTTCTGTTTATTTATCTTTTTTGTTTTATCAGCAGTAAGGAGTTTATCCTCAATCGGAATGGTTTTATCTTCAATTTTCTCTAAAGTCAGTTCAATAATTTGTCTTTTTTTAGAATAATAAGGAGTACTTTCTATTTTTTGGATATACTCGCTAACAATCTCGTTGGAAGGCTCTATTAAAAGGATTTTTTTAAATTCCTGGCGCGCCTCTTCAAGCTTTCCATTTTTATATAAAGATATTGCTTTCTCAAATAAATAACTTGTAATTAAATCTTGAGAAAAACACATACTTACATTAACAAAAAAAATAAAATTAAAAAATAAAAAAATACTTATTATTTTATGTCTCATAGGCTTAAAAATATCATCTCTTTCTAATTTTGTCAAGTTAAAATTTTACAAAGAAAGAAAAAATCCTTGACTAATTAAGTTTTTAATGTATAATCTGTAAAGCAAAAGGGATCATCAGAAAACTTTACCGCAAGGTAAGTAATGATGATTTTACCTTTGCGGTTTTTTTATTTAAAAAAGAAAGGAGGTGAAAATAATAAATGCGCGGCAAGGTAAAATGGTTCAGTAATCAAAAAGGTTATGGGTTTATTACCACGGAGGAAGGAAAAGATGTATTTGTGCATCATTCTGCTATCTTAGGTGAAGGTTATAAAACCTTAAATGAAGGCCAAGAGGTAGAGTTTGATATTACCACCGGCCCTAAAGGACAGCAGGCTTCTAATGTAAAGAAACTTTAAAAAAAATTAATGCTTACGAATAATCTCTTTTATCCGCAATAACCTCAACAAAGAAGTCCTTTCTAATTCGTTAAGTTTGTCAGCAATAAAATGGATGGTTTGGAGAAGAGAAGGTATAAGCAGATATTTGAGGGCATTGACACGACGCCGTGTATGCTCAATCTCCTCCGCCAGAAGTTGACAGGTTTTAATCTGCTGGGTAAGTCTTATCAATTTAGGCAAAATCTCCACCCATCTCTTTACCGCTAGCTGCCAGTCTAAAGAAATATCCGCCGGCGGATAAGAAAAAGAGACAATCTCTAACTTAAGCAGAGGCATCTTTATCCCAAAGAAAAGCTGTTCTTCTGTATGAATATCTGTCTGGATTTTAAGATTATCTAAATTTTTCAAGAAGGTAGCTTTTTTGTTAGCCAACCGCGCTATAAGGAGATTTAGATAAGCGCAATCTATCTCTTTCTTTACTTCTTCTTGCAAGTATCTCGTTTTTTTAAGTAATTCCATAAAATGCCGGATCATCTGCTGAAGTCTATCCTCCAAAAGATCGTGACCTCTTTGTGCATAAACAAGTCTCTTTTTCAATCTCAACAGTTCCATCCGGTTAGGATTTACTCTCAACAACATCTTGTTATCTTTTAAGATAATATTCCTCTAAATATTCTGGTCGTATACGTTTAAGTTCTTCTTTAGGAACTTTAGAAATAAGCGACCAACCAATATCTAAAGTTTCTTCTACAGAACGATCTTCGGATTCCTTCTGTCTTACGAACTCCTCCTCAAATTTTTCACTAAAATCCAGATAAATCCTATCAAGCGCAGATAAAGATGCCTCCCCTAATATTAAAGCTATTTCTTTTACATCTTTTCCTTTAGCGTAACAAGCAAAGAGTTGATTTAAAAGGTCAGCGTGATCCTTGCGTGTTTTACCTTCGCCAATTCCCTTATCTTTTAAACGAGAAAGACTAGGCAGAACATCAATAGGTGGATAAATCCCCTTTTTATGTAACTGACGCGAAAGAATAATCTGACCCTCGGTAATGTATCCAGTTAAATCAGGGATAGGATGGGTTTTATCGTCTTCCGGCATAGTTAAAACAGGAATCAAAGTTATTGAACCTATTTTTTGTTTTATCCTTCCCGCGCGTTCATAAATAGAAGCGAGATCTGTATAAAGATAACCAGGATAACCTCTTCTGCCCGGAACTTCTTTTCTATTAGAAGAAACTTCTCTCAGCGCTTCACAATAGAAAGTCATATCGGTTAGGATTACCAAAACATGCATATTTAGTCCAAAAGCAAGATATTCTGCTGTAGTCAAAGCTAAACGTGGTATAGCCAGCCTTTCAATGGCCGGCTCATCAGCTAGGTTTATAAAAAGTACAGAACGTTCAATTGCTCCTGTATAAGTAAAATCTTGAATAAAAAATTCCGCCTCTTCAAACGTAATACCCATACCCGCAAAAACTACTGCAAAGCGTTCTTCTACCCCTCTAACCTTCGCCTGACGACAGATCTGCGCTGTAAGACGATTATGCGGCAACCCTGCTGCAGAAAAAATAGGTAACTTCTGACCTCTTACCAAAGGATTCATACCATCTATAGCAGATATCCCTGTCTGAATAAACTCGGAAGGATAATCTCTGGCAGTAGGATTTATAGGAAGGCCATTTATATCCAGAATTTTTTGAGGAATAATTGCCGGTCCATCATCGCGAGGATTCCCTTTGCCGTCAAAAATTCTCCCTAACATCTCATTAGATACACCCAAGGTTTGGGTTTTACCTAAAAAACGTAGACGTGTAGCAGAAACATCCAATCCTTTTGTTCCCTCAAATACCTCTATTACTGCCATCTCTTTACTTACATCCAAAACTTTGCCCCGACGAATCTCTCCCTCTTGAGTAATAATCTCTACTATCTCCGCATACTTTACATCTTGGATTTTTTCCGCTATTAAAAGTGGTCCAGAAATACTTGAAATAGTAAAATACTCATTAAACATTTTCTATCTCTTTAATCTTTTTTATTAACTTTTGGAATTCATCTAACTCTGTTTCCTTTATATACTTCATGCGTGAAATAGTTGCTTCTAACTCTAAAGAGATTAAATCATTTAATAGAGAACCTTTTTTAACTTTCTCTAAATAAACGCCGTGGAGTAAAATTATACTTTTAAGCATCAGATACTGTTTTCTTAAAGAGGTATAAGTATCCATCTCTTGAAAGGCATTCTGATGCAAAAAATCTTCTCTTATAGATCTGGCGGTATGGAGAATTAATTTATCTCTTTCTGAAAGTGCTTCCTCTCCTACCAACCGTACTATCTCTAAAAGTTCATTCTCCTCTTCTAAAATCCGCATTGCCTTCTGTATTAGTATGATGAATTCTTCAGAAATGTTCTCATTAAGATATTTTTTTATATTTTCTAAATATAGAGAATAACTTAGAAGCCAATTTATAGCAGGAAAATGGCGAGCATTAGCTAATTTATCATCCAGAGCCCAAAAAACTTTTACTACTCTTAAGGTTGATTGCACGACGGGATCAGACAGATCTCCTCCCGGAGGAGAAACTGCACCAATGATACTTAATGAACCGATGCGCTTATCTTTACCTAAACAGTATACTTTTCCTGCCCGCTCATAAAATTCTGAAATCCGAGAAGAAAGATCTGCAGGATAACCCTCTTCTCCCGGCATCTGCTCAAGTCGTCCGGAAATTTCTCTCAATGCCTCTGCCCAACGAGAAGTAGAATCTGCCATTAAAGCGACAGAATAACCCATATCTCTAAAGTATTCGGCAATCGTTATTCCTGTATATATGGAAGCCTCCCTTGCCGCTACCGGCATATTAGAGGTATTGGCAACAATTATGGTACGTTCCATCAAAGGCTTCTGGGTATAAGGGTCTTTTAACTGAGGAAAACTCAAAAGTACATCTGCTGCTTCATTACCCCGTTCACCGCAGGCAACATAAACGATAATATTAGCATCTGACCATTTTGCGAGTTGATGCTGACACACAGTCTTTCCACTCCCAAACGGTCCGGGAATACAAGCAGTACCTCCTTTAGCCACAGGGAAAAATGTATCAATAACCCTTTGACCAGTAATTAAAGGGCTGTCAGGAACAAGTCTTTCTCTTATTGGACGCTGTTTTCTTACTGGCCAAATCTGTAACATCTTTATCTCTATAATTTCTCCTTCGCTGTCAATTTTTGCTATCGTATCAGTAACCTTATAATCTCCTTCTTTTATCTCTAAAAGTTTTCCCTTTATAGAAGGAGGAACCATAATTTTATGTATTACAAGATTGGTCTCTTGGACCTCTCCTAAAATATCTCCCTCTTGGACAAAATTATCTTTCTCTACACAAGGAATAAAATGCCATAATTTTTCTCTATCTAAAGCAGTTATCTCTAAACCCCTATGAATAAAATCCCCCTGTTTTAAACGTAAGATATCTAAAGGACGTTGTATACCATCATAAATAGAACCTACCAATCCCGGCCCCAATTCTACACTTAAAGGCTGATGTGTAGAATATACAGGTTCGCCTATCCCTAAACCACTTGTCTCTTCATACACCTGAATAAAACAAAGTTCATCTTTTAATTCTACAATTTCACCGATGAGCTTATCTTCCCCTACTTTAACCACATCATACATCTTTGCACCCTCTAAGCCTTTGACTACTACTAAAGGACCACTGATTCTAATAATCTCTGCTTGCGTCATATATTTAATCTAAATATTTACCTATTGTCTTTAAAGAAGCCATTGCAACAATCTTATTAATCAAACCAAGATCTTTTTTATAAAAAGGGAAAGGCATAAGTATAGGATAAACTGTATCTTTATAACTCTGTAGCAAATATTCTTTATTTTTTAACAAGTTTTCTTGAATAAAAATAACTGAGTTGTTCTCTCTTATAGCTAAATCTATCTTTTCTTTTAGATCTTCTTTTTCGGTCAAAAGATAAACTTCGAATCCAAAGGTTTTAAAGAGTAAAAGCGTATCACTATCCCCAATCATTGCTATCTTAGACATAGGTATTATTCAATCCTTTATTTAAAAATTCTTTCTCTAAATTCAATAGCTTTCCTATCAAAATAAATCTTATTAAATTCAATTCATTAATACGCGCCAAATAGTAAGCAAATAGCGGTTCCAAACCAAAAGGATTATACTTCTGTGGTCTTATAAACTCAATCAAAAAATTCCTTATCAAAGTTTCTAAATATAAAAATGTACCTTCTTTTTTATAGTAAGCCAAACCGTCCTCTACTATATGAACATAAGGAGTGTTTTTAAAAAAAAATGCAATTTCCTCTTTAGATTTCAATGCTAACTTTAGGAATATTTTTTGAGAGATAAATCCTCCTTCTAAAAATTCTTTTTTATCTTCTAAAGAGAGTAATCTTTTTATATTTAATAAATCGGTATAATGCCTAAAATAATCTTTTAAAAATTTGTATTTTAACAAATCTATTTTTTCTGATATCCTCTGAGGATAAAGAAAAAATTCCTTCAGAAGCTCAAAAACTTCGCTTTCTATCATCAACTTTGCAATCAATGACTCTAAATCTCTCTCCTTCTCATCCAAGAAGCTCTCTATCTCTTCGGAACTGTTTAATCTAAGAAATTTCTCTCCATAATATCTATTCCTACTTAAAAATTTTATTGCTTCATAAAAATCTAAATTAATTAGCTGTTGAAAATCTGCATCTTTCAAAAGCAAATTTTCTAAAGCCCTTATTTTACCTACTGCAAAAGTATAAACAAAAGGATCTGTTTTTTTAGATGTATTTTTCATCTAACTTAAGGAAATTTGCTAATTGAATTTTAAATCTCTCTTTTAGATTTTCAACAAACTCCTCTTTACTTAATAGTTCTTCTACAACCTTATCCTTAAATATTTTTTTTCTCGTGGGAATTTTTTTTGTCTCTATCTTTTCTAAAATTGAATTAAAGATATCTTCTATAACTTGATTTTTTGCCCACAAAATGATCTTCTGTTTCTGGAGATTAGCCTGGGTAATAATTTTTATTTTTATCTTCTCTATTTCCTCTTTTTGTTCTTTTATAAGTTTTTCTTTCT
>JAMWCP010000061.1 GCA_023819665.1 Candidatus Omnitrophota bacterium | reverse complement strand
GGCACAAAACCAATGGTTTTCCTTTGAAGATGAATACCTCGGGCAATATCATACATTTTTTTAATTCTACAGATAAGTTTCATAAAAGATAAGATAGTGGTTTTAATACAAATTCTCTCTCGAATATACGGGGATGAGGAATTTTTAATTTTTTAGTATTTATAACTCTATCTGCATAAAGTAATATATCTAAATCAATGATTCGAGGACCATTTTTTACCGTGGGAGTACGACCTAATTCTTTCTCAATCTCTTTAAGCTTCTTTAAAAGATAAAGGGGTTTAAGAGAAGTTTTAATTTTTACTACTGTATTCAAATACCTTCTTTGTCCTTTTGGACCCCCTTGGGGCAATGTTTCGATGATAGGAGCGATTTTTACTATCTTTGTATGTTTTAAACCCCTTATTTTATTCAAAGCCAAGTCAATATTTTTTCTCCGCTGACCAATATTGGAGCCTATACCTAAATATGAAATAACCATCTATAATATTCCTTTAATACGAGTGATTGCTTCTTTAATCCTTTCTTTACTTACTGTCAAAGAAAAACGAACAAATCCCTCTCCACATTTTCCAAAACCTACGCCGGGTGTAACCACAATATCTGCTTTATTTAATAAAAACTTAGCAAATTTTATAGAGTCTTGCTTTATAGGGATCTTTAACCATAAATAAAAAGTAGCGAGAGGGGGTTTTACTTCCCAACCTAAAGAAAGCAAACCCTCTACCAACAAATCCCTTCTTTCTTGATAGAGTTGACGCATCTGTTCAACACACTTCTGGGGTCCTTTTAAAGCTGTGATAGCTGCCCATTGAATTGCCAAAAATATTCCAGAATCGATATTAGACTTCACTTTTGATAAAGCAGAAATTAACTTTTTATTTCCACATGCCCAACCAATTCTCCAACCTGTCATATTATAAGTTTTTGATAAAGAATGAAACTCTATCCCCACTTCTTTTGCCCCCGGTATTTCTAAAAAACTCGGAGCGCGATATCCATCATAGGTAATCTCTGAATAAGCTGCATCAGAAACAACAATAATTTTATTCTTCATTGCAAATTCCACCACTCTTTTATAAAAATCCTTTTCTGCGATGGCAGTGGTGGGATTATTAGGATAATTGATAAACATTATCCTGCTTTTTTTTACTATTGCGGGGGGGATATCTTCAAATATTGGTAAGAAATCGTTTTGAGAAAGCAAAGCCATCGAGTAAACTTTACCACCCGCTAATATTGTACCACTACGGTAAGGTGGATAACAGGGATCGGGCACTAAAGCATAATCGGAAACATCTAAAAATGCCAAAGGAAAATGAGCAATCCCTTCCTTTGAACCTATCAACGGTAAAATTTCATTCTCTGAATCAAGTTTTACCTTAAAACGTTCCAAATACCAATCTGCAATTGCTTGCCGCAATCGGGGTATCCCTTGATCTAGAGCATAACGATGATTTCCCGGATCATCTACCGCTTTCTTCAAAGCATCAATGATATGAAAAGGGGTTGGTTGGTCAGGATCACCCACTCCAAAATCAATGATATCCCGGCCTTGCTTCTTTGCTTCTCTTTTGGCTCTATCAATCTCTACAAAAAGATAAGAGGGAAGTAGATTTATTCTTGTAGCAATTTTAAACATTTCTGAAATAAAATTATACTAAAATATCGTGCATAGAATACAAACCAGCTGGTCTACCAAAAATCCATTTAGCTGCCTTTAATGCCCCTCTTGCAAACACATCCCGTGAATGGGCTTGATGTTTAATTTCAATCCGCTCTGAATTTCCACAAAAAATAACCGTATGATCACCTACAATATCGCCTAAACGTATAGAATGAATAGATATATCCTTTTGGATTACACGCGATAAAATTTCACCCATCTTTCTGGCGGTTCCCGAAGGAGCATCTCTCTTCGTTTCATGATGTGCCTCTATAATTTCAACCTTATAGTCCTCTCCCAGTTTCTCTGCTAGCTTAGGTAAAATATCAAAAAGAACATTTACACCTACCGACATATTAGGTGAAAGTACAATAGGAATAACTTTAGAAGCATCTTCTATTTTTCTCATCTGGGATTCACTCAATCCGGTAGTCCCTAATACTAATGCTTTTTTATACCGAGTAACAAAATCCAAATGTGTTTCCGTGGCTTCGGGAGTGGTGAAATCAATAAATACATCTACTAAAAATATTCCATCTGGATTAGAAGAGATCTTTATCTTCCCTAATTCCTTACCGATATGAAGAATACCTTTTTTTTCTAAAGCTAAAGTGACTTCAAAATCTTTATCTAAAGAAGCGAGTTCATAAATCCTCCTTCCCATTTTACCACAGACACCCCCGATGCCTAATTTGATCATATTTTTCTCCTTTGAATTTTTAAATTTTAAGCAAACCGTAATCTATTAATACTTTTTTTAATTTCTCTAAATTTTCTGATGACATCTTAGATAAAGGCAAGCGTAAATCCGGATTACACAACCCCATTAACCCCATTGCCGTCTTAACCGGTATAGGATTAGTCTCAATAAACATTGCTTTTACTAAAGGTAATAGACGATAGTGAATTCTTCTAGCCTCTTGTATGTTGTTTTTCTCAAAATTATCGATCATCTCTGCTACATCGTAAGGCACAATATTCGCAATCACAGAAATTACTCCCACCCCTCCGATACTTAAAATCGGTAATGTTAAACTATCATCTCCAGAAATTAAAGCAAAATTTTCACCACAGAGTGCTTTTATATGCGACATCTGTTCCAGATTGCCTGAGGCTTCTTTTATACCTACAATATTTTTACATTCATTCGCCAGTTTTGCTACCGTTTCCGGCTCGATATTTACCCCTGTCCGTGAGGCGATATTATAAAGTATAAGAGGGATATCTACCTCTTGGGCAATTGTTTTAAAATGCTCATACAATCCTCTCTGGGTAGGACGATTATAGTAAGGAGCTACCTGTAAAGATGCATCTGCGCCGGCTTTCTTGGCATCTTTGGTAAGCATAATTGCTTCTTTGGTAGAATTTGAACCCGTTCCTGCTATCACGGGAATTCTTTTTTTTACCTGCTCTACAGTTATCTCAATCACCCTCCTATGTTCTTCAAAAGAAAGAGTTGCAGATTCTCCAGTTGTACCACAAGGAACAATTGCTGAAGTTCTATTTTTTATCTGAAATTCAATTAGATTACGCAGAGACTTTTCATCTATCTTATCATCCTTAAAAGGCGTAACTATTGCAACCATTGATCCTTTAAACATAATATACCCCCTTATAAACTATTCTGACTTTACCTTCTAAATAAACATCTTTAAACTTATCATTCACTCTTTTAAAATATACCTTTAATATCTCCCCACTTCTTGTATAGACATTTATTTTATTAGACATAGAAAACGATATCCTTAAGGCAGTAAATAAAGCAGAAGCAACCGCCCCCGTTCCACAAGATAAAGTCTCCTCCTCAACTCCTCTTTCATAAGTTCTTATCTTAATAGAACTCTCATCTAATATCTCTACGAAATCAACATTGGTCCCGTGGGGACTAAAACTTTTATGATAACGGATTTTTCTTCCTAAATTAAATATATCTATTTTCTCTAATCCTTCAACAAAAATAACTGTATGAGGAACCCCTGTATCGATAAAATTTACCTTTAGTAAACGATTACCCATCTTAATAGAAAAATCTGGTTTTATCCTTTTAGGTTCAGTTAGTTTTATTCTTACATTATTTCTATTCACGTTAGATTCAATCACTCCTGCCTTTGTCTCTATTTTTATTATATAAGGTTTGGGATCTGCAATATAATAACAGTAGTAGAACGCCGCGCATCTTACACCATTACCACACATTTCTGCCTCAGAACCATCAGGATTAAAAATGCGCATTCTTATATCTGCAATTTTAGATTTCTCTAAAAATAGCAAACCATCTGCTCCTACTCCCCTTTTTCTATCACAGATCTTTTTTGCTATATTCTTTAACAAAAAAGTGTTATAACGCAAGAATGCTATAATCACAAAATCATTTCCCGAAGCAACCATCTTTGTAAAATTAACACTCTTCATTTCAGAAAATCAGGAATGACTTCTCTATCTATTAAATCATTATAATTTTCTCTTTCTCTTATTATATAAACTTTATCTCCTTTTACTAATAACTCTAAAGCCCGTGGACGAGAATTATAGTTAGAACTCATACTAAAAGCATAAGCACCTGCACTCATAATTGCTAAGAAATCATTCTGTTTAAGTTTAGGCATACTCCTATCCTTAGCAAAAAAATCTGCACTTTCACAGATTGGTCCAACCACATCTACTTTCTGAACTGCAGTAGGTGTAATATGTAAAGGCAAAATTTTATGATATGCCCCATACAGGGCAGGTCGAATAAGATCATTCATGCCACTATCTACAATTATAAATTTTTTCTTAGAAGTAGATTTTATATATAAAACCTGGGTAATCAAAATTCCTGCATTTCCCACAATAAATCTCCCCGGCTCTAAGATTATCTTTAATTCTGTCTTTTTTAATAAAGGCAAAACCCTCTCTGCAAATTCCTGTGCGGTTTGGGGAGTCTCTTTATCATAAACTATCCCTAATCCTCCGCCGATATTTAAATATTCTAAGCTTACTCTTTCTTTTTTAAGCTTGCGAATAAAATTAACTATCTTGGCAATGGCAGAAATATATGGAGTGATTTCAGTTATTTGGGAACCGATATGAATATGTAAGCCGCATAAGTTAAGATATTTAAATCTCTTACGTAATTTTAATATTTTAAACGCGCTTTGAAAATCAATTCCAAACTTATTACTCAAACTTCCCGTGGTAATAAATCTATGGGTCTTAGGTTCTACAGCGGGATTTATACGTATAGCCACATTAGTAATTCTGTTTAGTTTTTTAGAAATTCGATTGACGCTTTCTAATTCTGATAATGACTCAACATTAAAAAATAAAATTCTTCTTCTTATTGCATCTTCTATTTCTTTATCGGTCTTACCTACTGAAGCATAAACGATTCTCTCAGAAGGACAACTTACTTTAATTGCTCTATATAACTCTCCTCCCGATACGATATCTAAACCTGCCCCCTCTTTTACTAATAATCTTAAAATTGCTAAATTAGAATTTGCTTTAACTGAATAACAGATAAGAGGGTTAATTTCTCTAAAGGCAACTTTCAATTTAAGAAAATGATCTAAAATTGTTTTATAACTATAAACATAAAGAGGGGTGCCAAATTTTCTCGCTAAATCTATAACTTTTAAATCTTCACAGTAAAGATAATTCCTCTTATATCTAAATTCATGCATTTTTAAAGCCCAATAATGCTTTGAGTTTATTCTCTGCTTCTTTATCTATCGACCTTCTCCTTTTTATCACAAAATTAGGATTAAATATCTCACTTATTATTTTTTTATTTAAAGAGAACCTTTTAAGTATCTTATTATCTAATTCTTTAATTTTTTTATTTTTTTCTTCCGCAAATCTTATCAGTTTACCGGCGATCTCATGCGCTTTTAAAAAGGGAATTCCTTTTTCCGTTAAATACTCTGCCACCTCGGTAGTATAGAGGTTTTGGTCTTCTTTTATTACTTTAGAGATTACTTTCTTATTTAATTTTACTTCCTTTATAAACTTTGCTAAAATTTTTAATTCCTCCTTTATTATCTCTACTGAAGAAAATAACGGTTCCTTATCTAACTGCATATCACGATTATAAGCCAAGGGAAGCCCTTTCATTAAAGTAAGTAATGATACTAAATCTCCATAGATTCTCGAAGTATAACCTCTTAATAATTCCAAAAAATCGGGGTTCTTTTTGTGAGGAAGCAAACTACTACCTGTGCAGAACTCTTCGGGTAGAATCAAAAAATTAAACTCTTTGGTTGAATAAATAATCAAATCCTCAGCTAATCTTGAAAGATGCATCTGTAAAATAGAGAGGATACTTAAAAACTCGATTAAAAAATCTCTATCACTTACATCCGAGAGAGGATTTTCACTTAACTTAAACCATCTTTTATCTCTATATCTCTCATTGACACCTTTAATAATAAATTCTATTGTTTCTTCTATAGCTTTTTTGTATGCCTCTTTTTTTATATAACTACCTGCCAAAGCACCACAACCAACAGGAATTTCTAGATTTTTTAGAAATCTCTCCATACGTTCAAAGTCTCTAACAAACATCCCATAATAAGCCAAAAGATAATCCTCGAATTTAATTATCTGTGCACGTTGAGTATGGGTATAACCGATAAAAAAATCCTCCTTATGTTTGTTAGCTAATTCAGAAAATATACCCAAAACTTCCAAAAGCAATCCTAAAATTTTTACTGTTTCTATAACACAATAATATCTCTCATCAAAAACAATCTGATCATTACGAGAGCGAAAACTATGCAATTTGAGCGCAAGGTCTCCCAATTTTTCAGTTAATCTATTCTGTATCTCCGTATGGATATCTTCGCTTTCCGGATTATATTTAAATTGACCTATCTTTATTTCATCTAATATCTCTTTAAGCGCAGCGTTTAGTTTCTTTTCTTCTTGGGGTTTCAATACCCCCATTTTAAGTAAAGCCAAGCTATGGATCATTGAATGATAAATATCGTATTCAGCAAGTCTCCAGTCATATTGAATTGAACTTTGAAACTTATCAAAATCAGAGTCAATTTTCTTCTTAAACCTTCCCCCCCATAACTTCTTTACCATTTTTCTCTTCTCCTAATCCATACCTTCTGATTACTGTCTACTTTTTATAAGGCAGCCCCCAAATTTTAATAAAACCTTCCGCTAAATTCTGATTAAATTTATCTTCTCTCCCATAAGTTGCCAGTTCCTTTTTATAAAGCGAGTAAGGCGAGCTTCTACTTACGGGAACACAATTACCTTTAAACAATTTTAATTTTAT
>JAMWCP010000060.1 GCA_023819665.1 Candidatus Omnitrophota bacterium | reverse complement strand
TACAGAGATAATTACTTTCATTTTCTATTTTTTAATTTTTTAGAGATAAATTCTAAAATATTTTGAAATTGAATTTGATAATTAAATTTTTCAAGATGTGCTTTTCTACAGTTAGATGATTTTTTAAAGTAACCTGAATAATCATTAAGTGCTAAATTTATTATACGGGCGATGTCCTGGTAAGAAAATGGATCGGCAAAGTAAACCATAGAGTCAGAGAATATTTCTCTAAAATAAATTGAATCATTGACTATCGGAGGAATTCCCATAGAGATATATTCAAATATCTTATTGGAGGCGCCGGCAACAAAACGCCAGTTTAACTCGAAAGAACTATAAAGTGCTAACCCTAAATAAGCACCCACTGTATAATTGAAGAGCTCTTTATATGGGACCGCAGGAATATATATGATTCTTTTATTTAGATTCATAGATTTAGCCTCTTTAAAAAAAACCATTGCAAAATCTCTATACATATATCCTAAAAGCACCAAAACCGTATCTTCTGGCCAGTAGGGAAGCGATCTTAATACTTCTAATAAAGCCTTTCCATTACCAATCGTTCCCTGATATAAAACTACCTTCAGCTCAGGATTAAATCCTCTGTTTTTTAAAACTTCCTTTAATTTATTTTCGGGTAAAACACTCCTTTTTAAAGGAGTATTCATCATTATCTCAGGTAGATCCTTAATACCCGTTTCTTCTTTAAATAATCTAGCTCGATTTATATCACAGAAGATAATTTTATCAACAAAATGGGAAAATTTTAGCTCAAGCCATTTTATTATATAACCGAAACCGTTTATTTCTTTTAAAGCAATTAGATCTAAATTATGATATAAAAGAGGAATTCTTCTGATAAATCGAGAGGCAAAAAAACTAACCACCAATCCATACATATCATAACTATATATAAATTTACAATTATGTTTATGGACTAGAAATAATGTTTTTAAAATAAAAGAAAAAAATTCATTTATTTTTGAGATTAGAGACTGATTTTGTTTCTGATATGCATTTTTTAATTTTCCTAAACGATATATCTTTACATTTCCAGGATAGATATTTAAAGACTTCTCTTGATTTCTACAGATAAGAGTTAAATTAAATTCTTGAGATAAGATTTCTACAGCATTCATTACCGGCGGATAATAGTCGGGATTAGCATAAATTATTATTGCAATTCTATTTCTCATATCTTTTTTGCCTTAATAATAAACTCTGAACCAAATATATATTTTTGAGTTATAATCTCAAATCCATAATTTACAAGTATCCTCTTTAAAGTAATATATGTATATCTATTGACATGTAGATTCCTATATTCCTGCCTCAAAAAATTATAAAAAAACTCTATTATTTTCCATATTAAACTATTATAATCTGGTGTTCCTATAATGAGTATACCCTGGGGTTTTATAATCCGACTGATCTCTTTAAATACACCCTCTCCTCTTATATGCTCTATAACCTCAGAACAGATAACATAAGAGAAAACCTTATCTTTAAAAGGAAGATTATCCAAAGATGCATTTATAAGAAAGCGATTGGTTTTGCGGATATAACGTAGTTTCTCTAAAGAGATATCTACCGCCACTGCTTCAGGTAGCGACTGAATAATTCTACTTGAGCCACATCCTAAATCAACTATAAGGCCATTTTTCTTTATAAAATCTGTAATTATTCTATACCTTTTTCTCTGCCAGTATCTCTGCAGAAGATTTAAACTATAATAAGCATGTTCATCGTAATCTGCAAATTTTAATGAATTTCTTATTTTTAAAGATTTCCAGAAGACGGATAGATAACCCCGCAATAATTTAGATATTTTATGAAGCATATGGGATCTATCTTTACCCCTAAGAATATAACCAAATGGTATCTCTTTAAAAGAGTAGCCCTTGCGATATACCTCAATAAATATCTCTATTAAAATTTCAAATTCAGCCGAGATAAAAGACTGGACAGCTAAATCTTTTATTACTTCTTTTTTATATAGACGGAAACCTGAGGTAATATCTTTAACCGGCAAAGAAAGACCGTATCGAAAAAGAGAACATATAGTTCTACTCATTAAATTTCTTAAAAAACTTGCACAAGAAAAACCTTCTTTTATATACCGAGAGGCAATAATAATATCTGCATCTTCTTTATATTTTAAAAACTCTAAGATAAACTCAGGAGGATGGGAAAGATCCGCATCCATGGTAATAATCCAATCGCCTGTAGAATTAAATAAACCAATAAGAAGTGCTTCGGCATAGCCATGTCTTTTTTGAAATAACACCTTGATCCCTAAACTCTGGCATAAATCTACAGTCCCATCTGAAGAACCGCCATCTACACAGATTATCTCATAATCCATATCTATTTTATTCAATACATCTCTTAAATCTTTTATTAAAGAAGAGATTGTCTCTACTTCATTTAAAGTTGGAATAACAACAGAAATTTTATCCATAATTAAAAAAAGATTTAATTTTTTTTATACATTTATAAATAGCGTAATCAACATTAATAAATTTTAATTTAGTAATGATATGGAATTTTATCATAGGTATAGATAAGTATCTAAAAAGTTTTCTCTTCCATACTAAACGTAAATATCCTAAAAATAAATACACCTTTTTAAATATCCAACTATAAGAAAACCAAGGTAGGCCATATCTATACTCTTCTAAAAGATTATGGATATAAAAATCACTCCATTCATCTAAGGCTTGAGGTATACGTAAACCTTCCTCTTGGCATTTTAAAAAGAGTTTTCCTCCTGGATATGGCCTAAAAATAAGGGGACCGATAATCTCTATTTTAGGATTAATCATATAGAGTTTAAGAATAAGTTTTAACGTTTTAATTATATCTATTAGCTCCTCTTCAGGCATACCCATCATAAATGAAGCAGAGGGTAATATACCATACTTAGTTAAACTCTTAACCGCTTCCATAGATTTCTGTATCGTAATATCCTTATCTAATAAATCTAAAATTTTTTGACTCCCACTTTCAAGACCCATCCTCAATTTTATACAGCCACTTTCTTTTATCTCTTTCAAAAATTTATTATCTATATATGAAGGATTTATATAATCGGCACGACAGTTACTCTCCCAACTAATTTTTCTTTTTTTTAATTCTGGCAAAAGATAACGTATCTTATTACGATTAATAAAAAAATCCTCATCCATAAAAAAGATATGTTCTATATTATAGTCATTAATCAGAATATCTATATTTTTTAGTGTCTGCTCTATGGGCTCATCACGATATTTATTATTGATTACAGAATTTATACAGAAAGCGCAACGATGAATACAACCACGCGAAGTAATAACCTCTATCTGCCTTCTAATATAACGATGAGAGATTAATCTGGAGGTATATCTATCTATATCTAAAATTTTATAATCAGGGATACCTATATCTTTGAGTTCTGCTGGATTTGATACTTCATTTTTAATTATTTGATTCTCGTAGATGAAAACAAGGTTCGGGATAGAGCCGATCTTATTTATATTGCCTCTTAAATAACGTGCTAAAGATAAAAGAGATTTTTCCCCTTCATTAACAATCAAAAAATCTATATTTTCATTGCGTATAGTAGAATCAGGATATAGGGTAGGATGAACTCCACCCCACACCGTATATATTTTTTTAAAGTAGGATTTAATAAAGCGAGTTATCTTTAGAGCATTTCTTATAGAAGGAGTCATTACAGAAAGTCCTACTAAAAGAGGATCCTTTATTAGCTCTATATACAAAAATTTAAAAAAGTTATCTTCTTTATATAATCTTGTATCTAAAAGCAAAATATCAAAACCATATCTATTTAAATATGTCCCCAAATAAAGTATACCCAAAGGTATATTTAAATCTTCAGGCACATATCCTTTATGATATTCATCATTACCGAGGAAATCCTGAACATAAATGAGAATTATTTTTTCTTTTGGCATAAAAGTTTATTATATAAATTTAGCATATCATTTAATACATCTTTTGTAGTGCGAAATTCAGGAACGGTCCTTTTTAATCTTTCTAGTAGAGGAGGATTTTTATAAATTCTTATAATGATATCTCTTAATTGCATAAAGTTTTCTGGTTCATAAAGAATACCCCCTTTTTCCTCTCTTATTAATTCGGATAATCCACCTCTCTGGGAAGCAATTACTGGTGTTCCTACAGACCATGCCTCTAAAAGCACTAAAGGTCCTGTCTCCAACCAGCGCGAAGGAATAATCAATAAGTCAAACTGGCTTAATATATTAAATCTCTCCTTATAATCTATTTTCCTTTTGAATTCTATCCTCTTAGCATCGGAAGCTAATTTTCTAAGTCTTTTAAGATATTTTTCTTCAGAGCTATCCTGAAGTTCTCCGTAGATATAAAGTTTTATCCTATAGTCTTTAGGTATCTGCCGGAAAGCTCTGATTAAAATATCTATACCTTTTGTATGATGTATCCGGCCAATATAGACTAATTTTAAAGTATCATCTTTTTGTTTTTTAGTAGTTAAAATTACTCTTTCTATACCCTGTCTCGATAAAGTAATCTTTTCTCTAGATACCCCGTTTTTTAATAAAAGCTCAAGGCTCCAATTACATAGTACAACAAAATAATCAAATAGCTTCAAAGCTTCTTTAGTTCTTTCGATACGTTCTCTATTTAGATATGGAAGTTGCAACCCCGTAAATAATTTTCCCTTTAGATTAAAAAAAGAAACAATCCTGCTTAATCCTTTGCTAAAAAAAACAGGTATATTTGCCCACAGATAAACCATCACATACGGGAACCCGTATGAAACTAAAATACAGATTAGGCATTTTTTATAGTCTAAATGACCATCACAGGGCAGTTTTTTTAGATAAAGCATATAAGCATTTCCACAGCTCATCTGTGGAGTATGATAGGTCAAAACTAAAGGAATAGAAAGTTCTTTAGTGGCTTTCATCATAGAAAGTATATCCGTCGATGAAAGATGGTGAAAATGCACGATATCAGGTTTAATTCTTTTAAGATAATCTTTAAATAAAAAGTATATTTTAGAAGAAAAACACGTATATAAATCTTTTGTTCTTTGCCCATAGATATTTTTCTTAATTACAAATACAGGAATTTCTTCAAAGACATATTCTTCTGTGATAACAAGGGGGGCATTTTTTTTAAAAAAAGAATCTATATAAACTATATAAATCTTGTGACCTATAGAAAGCATCTCTTTAGATAAGTTATATACATATATTTCTGTCCCCCCAATTTTATTAGGTAAAAAA
Organism: Candidatus Omnitrophota bacterium; assembly: GCA_023819665.1. Taxonomy (GTDB): domain Bacteria; phylum Omnitrophota; class Gorgyraeia; order Gygaellales; family JAMWCP01; genus JAMWCP01. The sequence goes on along the minus strand of JAMWCP010000060.1, from coordinate 1,682 downwards.
CTACAACTTACCTGGACTATACGCATCTTACAGTCTAATTAATATCCTTTAAACCGAGCCTTCTTCCTCTTAAAACAAAAAAAATTGCTCCTCCCAGACCAAGTAAAAATTCCCATACTGCTATAAAGAAATAAACTGGTTTCTGGAAATTTTTTTTTCGGAGTATACAGGCTCTTATACGCCAGAATACCTCGTGCAGAACAAAGATAATATAAAAATCTATAATAAAAAAATATAACCATGTGCGCCAAGCATACCTATCGGCGACTACATATTCATTCAATCCAGAAGGTCTTTTGCCACCGGGCAATTTTAAATGTATTAGATAAGGCGCAGGATCATGAACGGTCTTAAATCCTTTTTTTTTACATAGCCGATGAATCCTTAATGAAAGGTCTGTATCATCAAAATAGGTATGCGTAAAATTTTCATCAAAACCTCCCACTCTTAAAATAACATCTCTACGAACAGACATGTTACAGGCATTTAGATTAATTACCTCAGTACGTTTTGAAAAATTTAAAGGGAAATACATCCATCCGGTAAATTTACGATAGTACCGTAAAGGAATAATATCAGTAAATCCAGAATCATCTTCTATAACCGCACCTGACACCGCTACAATTAGGAAATCAAAAAAATTTTTCATATGATTTTTTATAAAATCTTCTGGTATGATCACATCATCATTGAGGATTAAGACAATCTCTCCCTTTGCCTCCTTAATACCACGGTTTCTAGCAATATTAGCACTGACTTTGCTCTGATAGATATATCTTATAATGTTTTCTTTTATAAGTTTTTTTAAAAATTTTTCTTTCAATGCTTCTTGATTTTCTGTTTGATCTATTACGATTATCTCTAAAGGACGTGGATTTTGTTTCCATAAATTTTCTATAAGTTTAACCAAGATAGGATAGCGATTATAGGTAGGTATAACTACAGATATATTGGCTATACCTTGTTTATCCATTATTTATCAATTCTAAAAAGACCTTATGCAGTGCTTTAACTGAGATATCCCAATGCCATCTCTCCAATACATACTGCCGACCAATTTTGCCCATCTCTTCTCTTATTTTATCATTCCTTAATAAATAATCTACTGCTTGGCTAAATTTATCTATATCTCTATCTACAAGCACTCCTGTTTTGTTATGGGCTACGGATTCCATCAAACCTCCCTCCTTTACCGCCACCACCGGTGTACCGCAAGCCATAGATTCTAAAGGGACTAAACCAAAGGGTTCTCTAAAAAAAGCGCAGAGTGTAAGTTTTGCTCGGTTATATAAATTAACTAACTCTTCATCACTGATACCGGAAAACAAATCTATCTCTACCTTATTTTTTTGAGCAAGCTCTTGAAGATACCGTCCATATTCTTTATGCCATTCTGAATCATAAGGATATACTATCACCATCCGCGGCCTTAAAAAAGAAGAAATTCGAGCAAGGACGTAGATTAAGAAATCATGCCCTTTTCTGGGCTCAAGATGCCCTACTGAAATAACCACATTCTCTTTATTTACATTATCTAAAGGTCTAAATTTCTCAGTATCTGTGCCTAAATAATGAACCCTTGCCTCTATACGATAGGCCCTTTTGATGTATTCTTTGGAATAAAAAGAATTACATAGCACTAGATTATATTTTTTGATGTTCTGCCGGTCATAGAACTTAAA
>JAMWCP010000059.1 GCA_023819665.1 Candidatus Omnitrophota bacterium | reverse complement strand
GTATGATATTGCCCGAAGTATTCATCTTCAAAGGAAATCCGTTGGTTTTGTGTCTACAATGGGATATTTGCATCAAGGACATCTATCTTTGATTCAAAAAGCACGTAGAGAGAATGATTTCGTAGTAGTAAGCATATTTGTTAATCCTATCCAATTTGGCCCAAAAGAAGATTTTCAAAGATATCCGAGGGATTTAAAGCGGGACGTTAGATTATGTAAAAAAGCAGGGGTGGATGTGATATTTTATCCACATGCGCAGGATATGTATTCTAAAAATTTTAAGACATACGTAGTTGTAGAGGAGTTGAGTGATAAGCTATGTGGAAGCTTTAGACCAGGACACTTTAAAGGAGTGACTACAGTGGTTGCAAAACTTTTTAATATTGTTCAACCCGATATTGCCTATTTTGGCCAGAAAGACGCTCAACAAGCAATCATTATAAAGAGAATGGTTAAGGATCTAAATATTCCTGTAAGAATAAGAGTTTTACCCATTGTAAGAGAGAGTGATGGCTTAGCGATGAGTTCTCGCAATGTTTATCTTAATGAAGATGAGAGAAGAAGAGCGGTAATTATTTATAATGCATTAAGATACGCGCAAGATTTAGTTAGAAAGAAAACAAAAAACTCTTCGTTTATAATAAATCGAGTGAAAAATATTATTAAACCTAAAGTGGATAAAATAGATTATATTGAGATAGTAGATTTAGAAGAACTTCTGCCCGTAGATAAGATAAAAGGTAAAGTATTATTAGCAATTGCTGTAAGGATTGGTAAGACTCGACTTATTGATAATTCTATATTGAAATTACCTTAATATATGTCTAAACAAATTGAAATTGGAATTGTAGGTTGCGGGGCAATAGGAAGCTCTCTGGCGGAAGCATTAATACGTAAGTTTAATAGGGAGGCAAACTTAAGTGGTGTTTTTGATATCAAAATAGAAAGAGCTTTTGAACTTGCCGATAGACTAAATAATAAGAAACTCGTAGTTTTAACTCTTGAGGATTTAATTTTAAGATCCCAATTGATTATAGAAGCAACCACTTCATCTGCTTCATATGATATTGCTTTTAAGAGTATATCCTATGGCAAGAATGTAATGATAATGAGTGTAGGAGGAATACTTGAGAGGTTTTTTGAACTTAGAGAATTAGCGGAAGAAAAGAATGCAAAGATAATTATTCCTTCCGGGGCAATATGCGGGATAGATGCTCTTAAAGCATTATCTTCAGTCAATATAGAAAAGGTAGTACTTACTACCCGTAAATCACCTTCTGCTTTTAAAGGTAATTTATATTTAATAGAGAAAAACATGGATTTGGATGGTATAAAAGAGGATACTTTGCTCTTTAGAGGTAATGTCTTTGATGCAGTAAAGAATTTCCCTCAGAATATAAATATCTGTGCACTCATCTCAATTGCTATAGGTAATACGGATAAGATTGAGGTTAATATTATAGCTTCACCTAAACTGGATAGTAATTTGCATGAACTTCAGGTATATTCGGGGGTAGCCAAAATTTTCGTTCAATGTGAAAACATAGTTCATCCTTCTAATCCTAAGACCAGTTATCTTGCCGTACTCTCTGCTGAGACTGCGTTGAGAGAGTTTCTTGAATGCGTCAAAATAGGTACATAAATAAAAAGAAAGGAGGTGAGAAGAGATGACGGAGAAGATAATGAAGTTAGGAATAAAGCGTAAAGCAGGGTACCTCTATTATATTGACAAAAAAGGAGATGTTTCTTGTGCAAAGATGGCGAGAGGTGATAAAAAAGGAGGCGATCCTCAGAAAGTTGCTGAATGCGGCATAAAGAAAGAGGCAGGGTATCTCTACTTTATTGATAAGAATGGCGATATTTCACGTGTTAAAATGAAACGGCGTAGAAAGAAATAAATAAATAATTACCCCGCACCTTATTTTTAATTTTTATTTTAAAGGTGCGGGTTTTTTGTTATAATATTATTTTATTATGAATAATGAATACATTATTATCCGTGGAGCAAAAGAACATAATCTTAAAAATATAGATCTTAAACTTCCGCGCAACAAACTCGTCGTGATTACCGGCCTTTCCGGTTCAGGAAAATCTTCTCTTGCTTTTGATACGATTTATGCCGAAGGTCAACGTCGGTATGTAGAAAGTCTTTCTACTTATGCTCGTCAGTTTTTAGAACAGTTACAAAAACCCGACGTAGAATATATTTCAGGATTATCTCCTGCGATATCTATTGAGCAAAGAACCGTAGGAGGTAATCCGCGTTCTACCGTAGGCACACAAACAGAGATATACGATTATCTTAGGCTTCTGTTTGCAAAAATAGGAGTTGTCTATTGTTATCAATGCGGGCGATTGATTGAAAAGCAGAGTGTTCAGGAGATCGTGGAGAGGATTCTTTCATTGCCGGCAAATACCAAAATTTATATTCTTGCTCCTTTAATTCGCGGCAAAAAGGGTCAATATAAAGATATATCCAAGCAGGTGCAGAAGGCAGGGTTTTTAAGAATAAGAATTGATGGTAAAATTTATGGAATAGAAGAAGAGGTAAAGCTTTCACGTTATAAAATCCATAATATAGATGTAGTAGTAGATCGTCTCAGTGTTAGCCCTGAGATTAAATCAAGGCTTACAGACTCAGTAGAGGCTGCTTTAAAGATAGGCAAGGGTATTTTAACAGTGTATTTTCCAGAATTACAAGAAAAAGATATTACTTTTAGTGAACAGTTTGCCTGTGTGAAATGTGGTATAGATATACCTGAGATTGAACCACGCCTTTTTTCCTTTAATTCTCCTTATGGAGCATGTCCCTCTTGTAATGGGTTAGGTACAAAATTAGAATTCGATCCTGCATTGGTCATTCCTGATCCTGATAAATCTATTGAAGAAGGAGCAATTGAACCATGGAGGCGAGGAGGGAGAGGTTATATTCTTTACTATCGTTCTCTTATCAGGGAACTAGCAGAAGAGTTGAAATTTGACTTAAACACTCCTTTTAAAAAATTACCCAAACAGATCAAGGATGCTATCCTTTACGGCACAGATGTCTATATTTGGGGAAAACGTTTTGAAGGGGTAATTCCTCATTTAGAGAGATTATTTAAACAAACAGAGAGTGATTATCTTAAGAGTCAAATTTCAAGGTTTATGTCCGATATTCCCTGTTCTACATGTAAAGGTAGTCGACTTAAAAAAGAAGCACTTTCTATTAAGATAAAGGATAAAAATATCTGGCAGATAACCCAGATGACTATTCACCAGGCAAAAGAGTTTTTTGATAATCTCAATCTTAATGAAAAAGAATATCTGATTGCTTCTAATATTTTAAAGGAGATTCAACAGAGATTGAAGTTTTGTATAGATGTAGGCTTAGATTATTTAACTTTGGATAGAAAATCACAGACACTCTCCGGTGGAGAGGCGCAACGGATAAGACTGGCAACGCAGGTTGGTTCTCAACTGGTGGGGGTGCTTTATATTTTGGATGAACCTAGTATCGGTTTACATCCACGGGATAATTGTCGTCTGTTAAATACACTTAATTCATTAAGAGACCTAGGTAATACTTTGATAGTAGTAGAACATGATGAGTCTACTATTCGTAACGCAGATTATATTGTGGATCTTGGTCCGGCTGCAGGAAGACAAGGTGGTGAGGTAGTATTTGCAGGTAAGTTTGATGATCTACTTAAATCCGAAGTATCCTTGACTGCTAAATATCTTAAAGGAGAACTTAATATTCCTATACCTTTACGTCGTAATTATAGAGATAAAAAATTTTTAGAGATTAAAAATGCCTGTGGTCACAATTTAAAAAATATTAATGTAAAATTTCCTTTAGGTGTTTTTATCTGTGTTACAGGGGTTTCTGGTTCAGGGAAGTCAACGCTTGTGGAAGAGACACTCTATCGAGCTTTGGCGCAGAAGATATATCATAGTAGAGTTAAACCAGCAAGTTTTTCTGAAATTAGCGGAATAGAATATATAGATAAAGTAATTGTTGTAGATCAGGCTCCTATTGGTAGAACTCCACGTTCAAATCCTGCTACCTATACAGAAGTATTTAAGTTTATTAGAGAGTTATTCAGTCGCCTTCCGGAAGCCCGTATTCGGGGTTTTAAGGCTGGGAGGTTTAGTTTTAATATTAAGGGAGGACGTTGTGAGGCTTGTCAAGGAGATGGTATAAAGAAAATTGAGATGCATTTTTTGCCGGATGTTTACATAAAATGTGAAGTCTGTAAAGGTAGGCGTTTTAATGAGCAGACACTAGAGGTCAAATATAAAGGCAAATCTATAGCGGATGTTTTAGAGATGTCGGTAGATGAAGCAAGAATGCTTTTTGAGAATATCAGTAGTATAAAGAATATCTTGGATACTTTGCATGATGTAGGATTAGGTTATATTCAGTTAGGACAATCTGCTACTACACTTTCAGGTGGAGAAGCTCAGAGGATAAAGTTAGCAGCAGAGTTAAGTAAACGTTCTACCGGTAGAACAGTTTATATTTTGGATGAGCCTACTACGGGTTTGCATTTTGCGGATATTTATAATCTCATTATGGTTTTAGAGCGTTTGATTGATATGGGCAATACTGTGGTAGTGGTAGAACATAATTTAGAGGTGATTAAATGTGCAGATTATATTATTGATTTAGGTCCTGAAGGAGGAGAAAGAGGGGGTTACGTGATTGCTACCGGCAGCCCCGAAGAAATTGCTCTAAATCAAAATTCTTATACAGGAAAATTTTTAAGAAAGTTGTTGAATAAAAGATTAGAGGATGTTAAAGTATAAATATAAATAAAATATAAAGAAGGATATGGAACTGAAAAAATTTGTTTTCAAAATTCTTTCCTTTTTATTTATTTTTTTTCTGTCTATAGCTACGGTATGTTCAAAGGAAAAGGTATCATCTAAGGAAGAAGAGGATTTATTTGTAGCACAGAAGGCGCAGGAAGATGGATTTTATGAAACTGCCTTGAGTCTTTATGAGCGTTTTTTAAACAACTGGCCAAGAAGTAAAAGGAAGGCCGAAGTTAATCTTTATATTGGGCAATGTTATCTTTTTCAAAAAAAATATCCACAAGCACTTAAAAAACTTGAAGACCTTTTGAATGATCCAGAAGCGCAGAGTATAAAAAATGATGTTCTTTATTGGATGGCAGAGGTACATTTTCAAAATAATAATTTTGAACAAGCAAAGATTTTTTATCGTAAAATTATTGATGATTTTCCGGAGTCTAATTATCTAGTTTATATTTATTATTCTTTAGGTTGGTGTATGTATGAATTGAAAAATTATGATGAAGCATTAAATTATTTTACAACAGTGATACATAAATTTCCCCAGGATAATTTAGCAGAGCATTCATATCTTAAGATAATGGACTGTTTATATGCACTTAAGAATTATCAAAGGTTAAAAGAATTTATTTCTTCTTATCTTAAAGATAATTCTCATAAAACAAATAAAACAAAAAATATAAATCATGTTGTTTTTTACCAAGCAGAAGCAGAGTATTATTTAGGTAATTTTGAGACTGCTTATGGACTTTATAATAAACTTATCAACGATACAAGAGAAGAGAGGCTCATCTCTTTAGCAAAATTAGGCTTAGGATGGTGTCTAATAAAGATGAATAAGTATAAAGAGGCAGGGGAGATATTTGATCAGTTAGAGAGTAGTGTTTTAGATAGGAAAGATTATGAGATACTTCTATTGGGTAAAGCATATGTATTTAGTCAACTCCAGAGATTTGAGGATTCCTTGAGGATATATAATGAGTTAATAGATTCGGCATCTTCTCAAAATCTCTTAGAAGCATATCTTGGTAAGGGGTTCTGTCTTTATAATCTCTGCAGATATTCTGAAGCGATTGAGGTTTACAATACAATTCTTAAGATTTTTGATAAGACAAATACTGATATTAAAGATTTAAATAAAGTTCACTATAATCTTGGTTGGGCTTATTTAAAAAATGGACAGTTTAAAGAGGCAATTGTAGAATTTCAAAAAGTTGCTTCGCTTTCAGATGAAAAAACAATAAAGATTGCCAGTATATGTTTAACTGCAGATACCTATCAGGATTCGGGGCAATATGAGAGAGCTATCTCTATATATGAGGAGATTTTGAGGAATTATCCCGATAGTCTATATACGGATTATATTCAGTATCAATTGGGAAATTGTTTCTTGAGGCTCGCCAATTATGAATCAGCTATTTTAGCCTTCAGAATGCTTCTGGCAAATTTCCCTTATTCTAAACTCTTAGATGAGGCGACTTATGCATTAGGTTTAGTCTATTTTCAAAAGGAAGAATTTCAAAATGCTATAGATGTTTTAAAGGATTTTGCTAAGAGATTCAAAGATAGTCACTTAGCAGCAGAGGCAACCTATCTTTATGCTAGCAGCCTTTACAATACTCAAAGATTTGGTGAGGCGATTGAGGTGTTTAAAAGTATTCTTCGCGATTATCCAGAAGATAAGGAATTAGTTCAGAAAGCAGAATTTGAAATCGCTGATTGTCTGTATCAAATGGGTAAGGAAAAAGAAGCGATAAATATTTTGAATACCTTACGTACGAAGTATCCCGATTCTAATCTTAATGCGGAGATTTTATGGTGGTTGGGTTGTTATTATTGGCGCTTAAATAAATTTAATCTATCTAAAAGATACCTTGAGACAATAATTCAAGATTTTCCACAGAGTAATATTTTAGCAGATGTATACTATATTTTAGGTTTTATATATGCTGAAGAGAACAATTATAGTAAGGCAATAGAATTTTTTAATAAAACAAAAAGTATAGGCGAACCAGAGCTGACCGCTCAGGCGATGATTGCTATCGGAGATATTTTAGTTAGAAAAACTGAGCTTTCTAAAGCTAAGCAGATTTACCAGCAAGTAATTAAAGACTATCCTAATCTTTCTGGGTTGGTTTATCCTAAGATTGCTGAGGTTAGTTATTCTTTAGGTAATTTCGAGGAAGCG
>JAMWCP010000058.1 GCA_023819665.1 Candidatus Omnitrophota bacterium | reverse complement strand
CCATTAGTAGGAAGATTTTTTACCGAAGAGGAAGTAAAATCAAAAGACAAGGTTGTTTTATTAGGTACAACGGTAGCAGAAGAGTTATTTTCGGATAAGTAAGAATCCAAAATGTATAGAGTTTTAGGTAGAGAATACATTGATTCTATTTATGCCGAAGTAAAAAGCGAAGAATTGTTGGAAGCCGTACAGGGATCTATAAAACAACTTCTGATGAAAGAGCACCGTCTTAACAAAAATAATGAAGATATCTTTGAGATTCATAATATGTCGGAGATAAAAAAAGACCTTAGAATCTACTACTAGGACGATGTCTATGCTATTGGGTTCAATCGTTGCTATTTCCCTCTTAGTAGGAGGTATCGAGATTATGAATATTATGTTAGTTTCGGTTACTGAGCGAACCCGTGAGATTGGATTACGTAAAGCTATTGGTGCAACGAGTAAAGATGTGATGATGCAGTTTTTGATAGAGGCAATTCTTATGTCAGCTATTGGAGGAGTCTTGGGAATTATTTTGGGAGTAATCATTGCCTATTTAATTACTGTCTTTGCAGGTTGGACAGTTAAGATTTCTATATTTTCTGTAGTTTTAGCAACAGGATCTTCTTTAATGGTAGGAGTTATTTTTGGTTTACGGCCGGCAAAGACTGCTTCAAAGCTTAATCCTGTTGAAGCTTTAAGATATGAATAAAACAAGTCCCTGATTCTTAATAAAAGAGAGGTGGATGAAAAAGATGGAAAAAATGGTTTTGATTGCTTATAATGAAGCAATTGATGAGGAGGTAAAAGAAATTTTAGAAAAATGCGGTTTAAAAAATTTTACCAAAATTATGGGAGTTTTTGGTAGGGGGGAAGCCTCTGGGCTACATTTAGGCAATGACATCTGGCCGGGAAGAAATAATATTCTATTGGTTGCCTGCGAAGAAAAACAAAAGAATCAACTTCTGTCTTGTATAAGAGAATTACGCCGGCGTTTAGGTAAAGAAGGGATAAAGGCATTTGTCTGGAATTTATTAGAAGAAGATATTTAATAATATGAATATTAAATTAAAACGGTTGAAGAGAAATTTTTTTAACCATCATCCCAAAGAGATTGCACCTAAGTTATTGGGGAAATATTTAGTGCTCAATTCTACTAAAGGCATAATCCTTGCTAAGATTGTAGAAACAGAGGCTTATGGGGGAAGAGAAGATTTAGGTTGTCACGTGGGAAGACTTGGTAAAACAAAGAGAACCGAGCTGTTATTTGGTAAGATAGGGTGTGCTTATATCTATTCAGTCCACATAAATACCTATTGTCTAAATGTAATCTGCCATAGAGAAGGACAGGCAGGAGGAATTTTAATTAGAGCATTAGAACCAATTTTAGGGATAGATTTGATTTTAAAAAATTTAAAAAAATCCAAAAGCGATTTTTATATTCGAAAACTTTTAAATGGACCGGGGAAGCTCTGTAGAGCACTAAATATAGACAAAAGATTAAATGGAATCGATTTAATAAAAGATAGAAGAATATATCTTGTAGAAGGAGAAAAAATAGAAGAAAATAAAATAGTAGCTACTGAGCGAATAAATATACCTTATGCAGGAATTTCTAAAAGATGGCGTTGGAGATTTATAATAAAAGATTCAGAATTTTTATCAAGATAGAGAGAAATGCTTTATATTGTTGCTACTCCTATTGGTAATCTGAAAGATATCGCTCTACGGGCAGTAGAGACTCTAAAGAAAGTAGATTTGATTGCCTGCGAAGATACGCGGCATACAAGAATTTTATTGGACCATTACAGTATCAAGACCCCTACCACGAGTTTCTATCAACACAATAGATTTCAAAAAGCAGATTACCTAATTAAACTTTTAAAAGAAGGGAAAGATATCGCTTTGGTTTCTGATGCAGGAACGCCGGGGATACTAGATCCGGGTTATAACTTGATAAATTTAGCCATAAAAAATAACATTCCCATTACTACAATCCCCGGGCCGGTTGCTTTGATTTGCGCCCTGGTTTTATCCGGAAAACCTGCACATAATTTTTATTTTGCCGGATTTTTACCCCGAGGCAAGATTTCCCGGCAGAATAAATTAAGAAACCTGGCTAAATTGGAAACCACTTTAGTTTTTTATGAATCCTCCCATCGTCTCCTGGCTACCTTAAAAGATATAGAGGAGATCTTTGGTAATAGAGAGATTTTAGTAGCAAGGGAATTGACCAAGAAATTTGAGGAGCTAAAAAGAGGTTCAGCAAAAGAGTTGTTTGAAAAATTTTCTTTAAGTAAGCCCCGAGGAGAATTTGTGATAGTGATTTAGTTTATTTTAATAAATGTTAAGCATAAATAAAAAGGATTAAAAATACATATTAGGGGGCGGTTCAATATATATGCTGGATTAAAAACTCCTTTAAGAGCGGATGTGGTATCATCTTTTGGTATTTTTTATACGTGCACAGGTTGCATCGGGGTGTTTTCTTTGGGGTATTGCTACTGCTATTCACAAAAGGAGAAAAGTTTTCCCTAAACATATTTTTATTATTATGGATATTTTCAGAAATCTATTTTATATATCTCAATGCGATAGCAAGTGAAGTATCAAGATAGCTTATGGAGAATAACTCAAATTACGAAAGGGTATTGTCTCCGCCACAGGTAGCTATAGGACTTCTTAAAAAGTCTTTTGTCACCTCAAATTGGCTTGCTTATAAAGGAGATATTACCGAACAGTGAAATTAAATATCCTTTAATATTTATCCTGCAAAAAGACGTGGCTATTAACCAGCCGGAAGACGATATCTTCCTCAAAGATAAAGGTAGCTTTATCAAAAGAATCGGTTTCTGGATTTATGAAATTTCCCCCCTTTTTTAAGATTTATCTTGACGTTTATTAAAAATTATGCTATGGTAAAGAAGCCTTTAAATTGGTCCGGGAGAGACCAGAAAGGTAATAAAAGAGATGAAAAATATAATTTAAAAATACATCCCAACCTTATGAAAGGTTGGGTTTTTTATTAGAAGATGAGAGAAAAAGCCAAAATAATGGATAAAGATTCGATAAGACGCGTCCTTATGCGGATTGCTCATGAGATATTGGAAAAAAATAAAGGTACGTATAATCTTTGTCTCATGGGAATAAGAACGCGAGGAGTATATTTGGCGCAGAGGTTGGTAGAAGAGATAAAAAAGATTGAAAATAAATCTGTACCTGTAGGGATCTTAGATATTACTCTTTATCGCGATGATCTCACTTTAATTGCCCCCCATCCCGTAGTTCATAAGACAGAAATTGACTTTGATATCAATGATAAGAATATAGTTTTAGTAGATGATGTGCTGTATACCGGAAGGACTGTGCGTGCTGCCTTAGATGCAATAATAGATTTTGGTAGACCAAAGACCATTCAGTTAGCAGTTCTTGTTGACCGGGGGCATCGGGAGCTGCCTATTAGAGCTGATTATGTGGGTAAAAATATACCTACTTCTTCTACAGAGACTATAGAGGTGAGGGTAGAGGAGGTAGATGGAAAGGACGAGGTAATAATTGTAGATAAAAATATTTCATAGAGATGTAAATGGAATGGAGACATAAGGATCTTTTAGGGTTAGCCGAACTTACTAAGGAAGAAATAGAGTTGATTTTAGATACAGCCTCTTCCTTTAAAGAGGTTTCCACAAGGGAAATCAAGAAAGTACCTGCGTTGAGAGGGAAGAGTGTAGTAAATCTCTTTTACGAGCCCTCTACTCGTACCCGTGTTTCTTTTGAAATCGCTGCTAAAAGATTATCCTGCGATGTGATCAATATTATTGCCGACACCTCCAGTGTTAGAAAAGGAGAGAGTTTAGTAGATACCGGAAAGAATTTAGAGGCATTAAAGATAGATATCATTGTTTTAAGACATAACTCCTCTGGCGCCGCACATCTTTTGGCACGTAATGTGGGCGTAAGTGTGATAAATGCAGGTGATGGTTGGCATGAGCATCCTACTCAAGCACTTTTAGATATTTTCACTTTAAAAGAAAAGTTTGGTAAAATAGAAGGTTTGAATGTAACTATTGTAGGAGATATTGCTCATTCAAGGGTAGCACGTTCTAATATTTGGGGCTTAACTAAATTGGGAGCAAAAGTTTGTGTTTGTGCCCCCAAAAGCCTTCTTCCTATAGAGATTGAGAGATTAGGAGTAGAAGTGTTTAATGACCTTGATGAGGCGCTAAGAGATACTGATTGTGTAAATGTTTTAAGAATGCAATTAGAAAGAGATGAAAAAACCATTTTTCCTTCTAGTTTAGATTATTTTAAACAATACGGAATAACGATGGAGAGACTTAAGAAATTAAAGAGAAACATTCTCATTATGCATCCTGGTCCTTTAAATCGAGGGGTGGAAATTTCCAGTGAAGTGGCAGATGGTGAAAATTCTGTAATCTTAGAGCAGGTCACTAATGGGATTGCTGTGAGGATGGCGGTTCTTTATTTAGTTACTCAGGCAAGAGAAACTATAAAAAATGAGGCTCATCATTAGAAATTCAAGAGTGATCGATCCATTAAATAATATAGATGGTATTTTTGATATTCTTATTGAAAATGGTATTATTTCTAAGATTAGTAAGGAGGCTAAAGATAGATTTGATAAAGTTATTGATGCTACCAATAGAATTACTTTACCAGGACTTATAGATATCCATGTTCATTTAAGAGAACCAGGAAGAGAAGATAAGGAAACTATTCTTTCAGGAACTCACGCTGCAGCAAAAGGGGGTATTACCACTATTCTGGCTATGCCTAATACTGATCCACCTATAGATTCAGTAGAGAAGGTACGGTTAGTAAAAGAAATTATTGAGAAGAATGCCAAGATAGAAGTTTTGATTTCTTCTGCTATTACCTTAAGGAGAGAAGGGAAAGAATTGGTGGATATGACTCGTTTAAAAAAAGAAGGAATAGTGGCTATTACCGATGATGGCTCTTCTGTAGATGATCCGCAGTTAATGCGTCAGGCGATGTTAGAAGCAAAGAAAAAAAATATTTTAGTTATGCTTCACTGTGAAGATAAAAGTCTATCTTTGAAAGGAGTAATGAATTTAGGATTTATTTCTACCTGTTTGGGGTTAAGAGGGATTCCTAAAGAAGCAGAGTTTAAACGGATAGAACGTGATCTAAATTTGGCTAAAGAAACCGATGCACGCATCCATATAACCCATATCAGTTGCAAAGAATCTGTGGAGTTGATTAGGAAGGCAAAAAAAGAGGGTTTGTCTTTAACCTGTGATACCGCCCCTCACTATTTTTCTTTAACCGAAGAAGATCTTTTAGATTTTGATGCCAACAAAAAAGTAAATCCACCCTTAAGGACCAAAGAGGATGTTTCTGCGATAAAACAGGCAATAAGGGAAGGAGTTATTGATTGTATTGCCTCGGATCATGCTCCTCATACCGAACATGAAAAAGAAATTGAATTTGAGAATGCTGAGTTTGGCACTATTGGTTTAGAGACGGAGTTAGCAGTAGCCATTACCGAATTGATAGAGCCAGGAATAATCAGTTGGAAAGAACTGGTAAGACTTTTCTGTGTAAATCCCAGTTATATTTTGGGCATAGAGAAAAGAAGTTTGTCTCCCGGCAAAGAGGCAAACATAATAATTTTAGATCCCCAAAAAGAATGGATAGTTAAAAAAGAAGATTTTTTAAGTCGTTCTAAAAATAGTGCCTTTTTAGGTAAGAAACTTAAAGGGAAGGTAGAATGCACTATCTATAAAGGTAGGATTGTTTTTGCACAAGAAAATGAAGTTTATTCTAACGAAAGAGTTAGGTAGACTTGCTAAGTGGTTGAGAATACTTGGTTTTGATACAGTTTATTTTAAAGAGGAAAACAAAGGACGACTTTTGATTGAAGCATTAAGAGAAAATCGGATTATTCTTACACGCAATCAGAAGATAAGTAGAGAGAGTGGTCCTAAAATTATAAATATAAAAGCAGAAAACTTAAAAGAACAACTCCGACAGGTTTTAGAAGAGCTTCACATAGAATTTAATAAAGATAGAATGTTTAGGCGGTGTGTAATCTGTAATATAGAATTAGATTTCATTGAAAAAGATAAAATTAAAGGTAGAGTTCCTGAATATGTCTTTCAAACCCAAAAGGATTTTTATATCTGTAAAGGTTGTGGTAGAATCTATTGGCAGGGGACGCATTGGGGAAATGTAGAGAAAATTTTGCAAGAAATAGCACAATGATCGATAGCCTTAAAAAGAATGGAATTTATTGCCGATTTTCATATTCACTCTAAATATAGTCGGGCAACTTCTCGTGATATGGATTTGGTCCATATTGCAGAATGGGCGCAACTTAAAGGAATAACCTTAATGGGAACCGGTGATTTTACTCATCATCTATGGCTTGAGGAGTTGAAGGCAAATTTAGAAGATATGGGCAACGGTTTGTTTAAATACCAGAATACTTATTTTATTTTAACTACGGAGATTTCCAATATCTATTCTAAAAAAGGTAAAACTTACAGGATCCATAATATTGTATTTTCTCCTTCTTTTAAAACGGTAGATAAAATTAATGATGTTTTAAGTAGATACGGCAATCTCTCTTCGGATGGCCGACCCATTATCGGATTGGATGTAAAAGAGATGGCACAGATTATCTTTGATATTGATGAAGATTGTATATTGATACCCGGACATATTTGGACTCCTTGGTTTAGCCTTTTTGGTTCGATGTCTGGATTTGATCGCATTGAAGATTGCTTTGAGGAATACACTTCTAAGATCTTTGTCTGTGAGACAGGTCTATCTAGCGATCCTAAAATGAACTGGCGCCTGAGTAGTTTAGATAGAATTACTTTAATTTCTAATTCAGATAGTCATTCTCCCCAGAAAATTGGTAGAGAAGCAAATGTCTTTAACTGTGAGTTAGACTATAAGACTATTTACCAGGTTCTAAAGACCAAGGATAGAAAGAGATTTTTATACACCATTGAATTTTTCCCTGAGGAAGGAAAGTATCACTTTGATGGACATCGACTCTGTGGAATACGTTGGTCTCCTAAAGAAACCAGAGAACATAAGGGG
>JAMWCP010000007.1 GCA_023819665.1 Candidatus Omnitrophota bacterium | reverse complement strand
AAGGCAATCTTTAAAGAATTAAAGAAAAATAACTTTATTGATTAGGAATCTATAAATGGAATATGACCGTTTTCAGAAAGAGGCAATCCAATATATAAATGAGGGTTTTTCGGTAATTGTCTCGGCCCCCACGGGTGCAGGAAAAACTGCTATTGCGGAATACATAATTAAAGAGGCTTTAGACAAAAATCAGAGGGTAATCTATACCGCACCTCTTAAGGCGCTCTCCAATCAAAAATTTCGTGATTTTAACCAGCAGTTTAAAGATAAAGTTGGTATCCTTACAGGTGACGTTTCCATAAATCCCTTAGCAACCGTCCTGATTATGACCACAGAAATTTTCCGTAACAAAATTATAAATAATCCAGATGAGCTAAAAAATTATTCCTGGGTAATCTT
This sequence comes from Candidatus Omnitrophota bacterium, assembly GCA_023819665.1. Classification (GTDB taxonomy): domain Bacteria; phylum Omnitrophota; class Gorgyraeia; order Gygaellales; family JAMWCP01; genus JAMWCP01. The sequence goes on along the minus strand of JAMWCP010000007.1, from coordinate 31,934 downwards.
TGATGAGGTACATTTTATCGACAATGAAGAACGCGGAACAGTATGGGAAGAGGCATTGATATTTTTACCCAAGCATATGAAGGTCTTATGTCTATCTGCTACCATTCCCAATATAGAAGAATTTACCTCCTGGATTGAATCTATACATAAAAAACCATTAAAGATAGTAGTTGAGAATAAAAGACCGGTTCCTTTAAAGTTCTTCTTTCAATGTCAAAATCAAATTCTGGAAAGCTTAAAAGATTTAAAAACTACCGGCTACAGTTATGTAAAAGAATACAAACCCAATCGATTATCCTCTCTTATAAATTATCTACGTAATAATTATGGTCTACCCTGTATCTACTTTGTCTTCTCAAGAAAAAAAACCGAAGATTTAGCTTTTGAACTTTATCGCTTTGATTTTTTAAACCAAAAGGAAAAAAAAGAAATTATTTCACTCTATCAGCAGCTCTGTCAACGTTTGGATTTAATCGCTGAGGAAAGTAGCCAAAGATTATATCATCTTATTGCAAAGGGAATTGCCTATCATCATGCCGGAATGCTACCCACCTTAAAAGAGGTGGTAGAACAACTATTTACCACGCGGTTAATAAAGATAATCTTTACTACCGAGACCTTTGCCTTAGGAATAAATATGCCGGCAAGAAGCGTTATCTTTGATGATCTAAAAAAATTCTATGGAAGATATACAAGAATTTTAAAAGTACGGGATTTTTATCAGATGGCGGGTCGTGCCGGAAGAAGAGGGATAGATAAACAAGGAGAGGTATTTCTACGGATAAATCCTCATCGTATAGGTTTTGATGATGTAAGAAGAATTATTTATGAAAAACCCGAGGATATAAAAAGCCAATTCAATCTCTGTTATGCCACTATATTAAATCTTTATGAACGCTATCAAGAAGGAATCTTTAAGGTTTATCCTTTATCTTTACATTATTTTCAGTCAAAAAAACAGAAGCACCAAGAGGCAATTCGGCTACTTCAGGCAAAGTTAAATCTCCTTAAGGAATTAGGTTATATAAAGGATAACCATCTAACCCCTAAGGCAAAATTCTCCTCTGCCTTATATGGATATGAGTTGATCTTAGGGGAGCTATATGAAAAGAACCTCTTAGAGCAACTTGATGAAGGAGAACTTGCCATCCTCTCTACCGCCATCGTGTTTGAACCTCGCAAGAATCAACATCTTAGAAGAATATCCAAAAGAGCAGAAAAGATAAATGAGATCTGTCAGTTAATTATAAAACAGATAAAACAAAAAGAAATGAAATATCGTATATATCCTCTAAGCAAAGAACCATACTTTCATCTCGCTGCTTCTGCAGAAGCATGGATAAAAGGGTTCTCCTTTCATAAAATCCTTGAATTTACTGATACCGATGAAGGAGAACTTATCCGTTATTTCCGGATGGCAATCCAAATATTAAGAGAGATCAAAGATAGCTATTTCTCTTCTCCTTTGTTAAAAGAAAAAACTGCCCACCTGATTTCTCTTATCAACCGGGATATTGTAGATGCAGAAAAACAACTGCGCTTATAATAAATCAACCTACCAGTTTATCAAATTCCTCAACTGTAATTGCGGGTAGACTATTAAATGAAATACCCGTACGCCTAGTAATCTCTACCGATGTGCTAATTGCCTCCTTAACTGAGGGGAAATCTACCAAAAATGCCAGATCATAACTTCCCAATAGAGCAAACATTGATTCTATTTTACCGTTCTTTTCTTCAATAAGTGAGATTACCTTTCTGGTACGTTCCTTTTTTATCCCCTTGATTGCCTCAAGGCTATATTTGCCTAACATCAAAAACTTCATCTCTCACCTCCTTTTTATTTATATTAATATTTTTATCACAGACCTAAATTTTTATTCCGTCAAATAAAACTTTTGCTAAAGATGGATTTATTTTAAAATTTTTCGTCTGCCAAGAATCAACGATATTCCGCTTGTATTTCTCCCACAAACTAAAGTATGTTTCCCAGCCAAAAATTAGCTTCTCGCGAGCTACCCAAGAGGGATTATCCAAATACTGAAATAACCCATCTGGATACATCCCGCCGGCTATTGCTTTATATGTCCAGTATGTCCAGGAAAAACCAAATTCTTTAAAAATTTCTAAGGTGTCTTTTAACCAGAGAAATTCTTTTCCACAGTAAGAACACCTACTCTGTTGGCCAAATTCACCTACATATATAGGAACTTGATATCTTTCTTTTATTTGATAATATCTATTTAAAAGTCTCTTCAAATTATCTTTAGAAAAATGCTTTCCCTGAATTTTCCCTGGATATTTCAGATTTCTTACAAAACCAAAGGTAAACTCTAAAGGTGCATAGAAATGGATACTATAAACAAGATTATCTTCCCATGGACTGCCTAAAAAATCGATATCCTGAGCCCAGCGATTTCCCTCTAAGAAAATTATATGTTTTCTATCTATCTTTCTTATCACAGAAACCACATCTTTATAAATTTTAAATAATACATCTAAATCTTCACACACTGGCTCATTTAAGATATCGTAACCAGCAACTGCCTCCTCTTCTCTAAAGACAGAGGCTATCTTCTCCCAGAATTCTATAAATTTTTTCTGATAATTTTTTTTCCTCCATAACAATGCCACTCCTGAACTATCTGAATGCCAATCCTGATTCTGCGCTCCGGGAGCAGAGTGCATATCCAAAATTGCCAAAAGATCATACTTTCTGGACCAATTTACTACCTTTTTTAGATATCTAAATTTACTTCCATCTTCCACAATTCTATAATTAAAAGGAATTCTTACGCAGTTAAATCCTAAATTTTTTATTATTTTAAAATCATCCTCTTTAATAAAATTAATGTAGAATAGATTCTCAAATTCTTCCAGGGATGCCTTACCCCATCTCTTTATAAATTTCCTCTTAAACTTATGTTCGGGTATATTTCTGCCTCCTAAAATATAGCCTTCCATCATCAACCATCCACCCAGATTGATGCCTTTAAGAATAAGAGGATTTTTTTTCTCATCCACAATATCATTCCCCTGAACACTCAAAAAATAACCTTTTTTAATCATATTTATTTTGTGTCTCCTTGGATTTCTGGAGAAAAATATTCTTTCAATACGACATTAGCGATGTTCTCGGCTAAAAGACGATTACCTTTAAGTGTACAGTGACCAAAATCTCCTGCAAACATATCTGTAAAATAGACATTGTATCCTTCTTTTTTTACAGCTTCTTTAAAAATATATTCGTTGTCTACAAAAACGATACCTTCTCTATCCTTAAATATATCTTTCAATGGTTGTACACTTCTCATCGGATATTGAACACAGACCAATTTTATCTTTCTGCGTTTCAATATATCATGTAATTTGCGAAAATTACTCTGCGTAATGGCATTATAATATTTTACTTTAAATAATTCTTTTAAAAAGAGATATCTTTGAGCATCTTCTGGATTTTCTAAAAGATTAGATAAAAAAATCAATGCAGAGTAAGCCCTTTCATTTACAGGTTCCAGAAGAATAACCTTTTTAAAACAATCTTCTGCCTCGTTAAATTTTTGCTGTTGAATATAGGTTTGACCCAACCATAAATAAGCCTCAGGACTATCGGGATTTATCTGAATGGCCTTTTTAAAGTATTCCTCTGCACGGTCATATTTTTTTTCATCAAATAAACACCATCCCCATCCCATATATGTGTGGTAATCAAAATGATTTAGTTCTAAAAGCCTTTTAAATAACTCCTCTACTTCTGCATGCCGGTTGTTTTGGGTATAGATCTGTATCAGTTCTCTATATGCCCACGTATTCAGAGGATCTAAAACAATTGCCTTTTTAAACATCTCCTCTGCCTTCTGAAACCTCCCTTCATTTTTATAGTGCCAACCTAGTTTAACATAAGTCCAGTCGTATTCTAAGTTGCCCTTTAAAGTATCTTTATAAAGATTTTTAGTTTTGTTTTTAAAAACAAGCGTTCTATAAAAAATTATTGTCTCTTTTATCTTTGCCCTTATATGAAGATATAAAAGCCTGGTCAATTTATATACCCTGAAATTTCTTAAAAAAAACTTAATTTTAGAAAATAGATGATCTTTTGATAAAAGAGAAATATCTCTATCATTTATTCCCATCATCACCGTAACTATATGAGGATTGTATTTACTAAGATTCTCTTCTAAATGCTGCAGAATAAAATTTGAATCTACACCCGGCCTTCCTAAATTAATTACCCGAAATCGCACTTCGGGTTTTCTTTGATTCAAAATCTCCTCCAGTTGACTAGGATAGGATTCTTCATAACCAAAGGTAGTAGATTCACCTAAACAGAGAATACGAAAGGCGCTATCCTGTTTCAAAGCAAGTCTATTTCTCCATTCCTGAAGTGACAGATGGATAAATCCCAAAAGATGCAAAGAAACTTCCAAAAGAACTATAAACAAAATAATTCCTAATATTATTAAAAAGATTTTTTGATAAAAAGAAAGTTTAGCGTCTTTAAAAAATTTTAACATTCCGAAAATAATTACTCACCAAAATAAAAACCTGCCACACTGCTATCCTGGCAGGTTAGCTCGTAGTTGCGGGGGGCCGATTTGAACGGCCGACCTACAGGTTATGAGCCTGTCGAGCTACCAGACTGCTCCACCCCGCTATATCTAAAAAATAAATTACTCTTCAGAAAGTACCTTTATAGGAATTTCTCCTTTGCGTACTATTCCCATCTTCTCACGTAAAATTTTTTCTTGATATATAGGCTCTTCTTTAAAATATTGAATCTGCTGTTCTAAAAAAGTACTCTCTGTTTTTAATCTCTCTATCATCCTATCCATCATTTCGGATTTATCTTTCAATTCTTGAAGACGTGTAAAACTGGATAAAAATATAAAACTTATTAAAAAAATCCCTCCTGACAATAGACCTATTTTCTTAAAACCTTTTATCATCTTGAAAGAAACTTTCCCGCATAAATGGCTTTTTTACCCAATTCCTCTTCTATTCTTAAAAGCTCATTATACTTAGCAATCCTTTCTGAGCGCGAAAGAGAACCCGTTTTTATCTGATGTGAACCTGTACCTACTGCTAAATGAGCAATTAAAGTGTCTTCGGTTTCGCCTGAACGATGAGAAATAATTGTTTTATATTTATTCTTTTTTGCAAGATTTATTGTCTTAAGGGTTTCTGAAAGAGTGCCAATTTGATTTACTTTTATAAGGATTGCATTAGCAATTTTCTTTTCTATCCCTTCTTTTAAGATGTCGGGATTGGTTACAAAGATATCATCTCCTACCAGTTGAATTTTACTACCCAATCTTTTAGTAAGCTCCTGCCATCCTGACCAGTCTTTTTCTGCCAACCCATCTTCAATAGAAAATACAGGATATTTACTTAACCAATTATCATAAAGAGAAATAAACTCTTCAGACTGTATTATCTTTCCTTCAAATTTATATCCGCCATCTTCATACAAAGAACTTGCGGCCACATCTAAAGCCATATAGATATCTTTTCCTGCTCTATAACCTGCTTCTTCTATCGCTTCTAAAATTAAATTTAAAACCTCTTCATGAGAATCAATTTTAGGAGAAAAACCTCCTTCATCACCTACCGCCGTGGAAAATCCTTTAGATTTAAGAATTGATTTTAATTTATAAAACACTTCGCAACCGTATCTTAATGCTTCTCTAAAAGTAGGTGCCCCGAGGGGGGCAATCATAAACTCTTGAATATTCAGATTATTGTCCGCATGCAATCCTCCGTTTAGGATATTCATTAAAGGAACAGGCAATATTCTTGCCTTCTCTTTCCCTAAATATTTATAAAGAGGAATCCTCTTAGAGAGAGCTTCCGCTTTTGCTACCGCTAAAGAAACTGCTAAAATGGCATTTGCGCCAAGATTTGATTTATTCTCTGTACCATCTAAATTAATTAATAATTTATCTATCTTCTGAAAATCTGCCTGTTTATTTTTTAATGCAGGTAAAATAATACTTTTAACGTTCTCTACGGCTCTTAATACTCCTTTCCCTCCAAATCTTTTTTTATCACCGTCTCTTAACTCTAATGCCTCCTTCTCGCCGGTAGAGGCTCCCGAAGGAACTGCCGCCCTTCCCCATATCCCGTTATCCAATATCACATCTACTTCTATAGTAGGATTACCCCGTGAATCCAAAATCTCTCTTGCTTTTAAATCTTTTATTTTTACCATAATTATTTCTCCCTTTTTAACTTATTTAACTTAAATGAATTCTATCATAAATAAAATCTAAGTCAAGAGGCGGATGTGATTGTTATGATTAATTAGCGACCAACTAATTCTGTAATTTTAAATACGGGCATAAAAAGAGAAATTACTATCCCACCAACCACCACACCTAAAAAGACAATCACCAGGGGCTCAATCATACTTACCAGAGCCGCTACGGCAGTATCTACTTGCTCTTCATAAAAATCAGCAATTTTACTAAGCATATTTTCTAACTGACCAGTTTTTTCACCTACATTAATCATACGGCACACCATAGGAGGAAATACTTTTGTTTGAGAAAGAGGTGCCGAAATAGTCTCTCCCTCTTTAATAGCCTGACGACATTTATTCGCTGCTTCTTCAATTACTTTATTGCCCGAAGTTTTACCTACTATCTCTAAAGCATTCAGAATATTTACACCACTTTTTACCAACGTAGAAAGAGTGCGACAAAAACGAGCAATGGCTAATTTCCTAAAAAGTATACCCACCACGGGTAATTGAAGTTTTCTCTTATCAAAATTATATCTGCCTCTTTCTGTATTTATATAACGAATGAACAAAAAGGCAACTACTATTAAAATTATTATAAATAAAAAGAAATATTTTAACAAAAAGTCACTTATACCGATAAGAATCAAGGTAGGGAGAGGAAGTTTTCCTCCCAACATTTCGAATATTCCTTTGAAAGTAGGTACCACTTTAAGCAAAAGTACTATAGTGATAAGAATTGCCATAACTACTACCACGGCAGGATACACTAAGCCGGAACGAATCTTTCTTAAAAGAGATAGGGTCTTCTCCAAATATGTTGCGAGGCGCTGAAGTATCTCATCAAGCATACCCGAGGCTTCTCCGGCTTTAACCATATTAACAATCAAACTCGAAAAAACCTCCGGATGTCTTGTTAGTGCATCAGGTAAATTTACTCCTGCCTCAATATCTTTTCTGACAGAAAGTATTATCTGATTTAAACATCGGTTTTCTAATTGTTCCTCAAGAAGACTCAATGCTTGAACCAAAGGAATACCCGCTTCAATAAGTGTGGCAAGCTGACGCAAAAAGATCACCAATTCATCCAAACTTACTTTTCCCTTTCTAAAATTTATCATCCTATCTCTTTTACTTTCTAATCTAACTGAAATTACAAGAAGATCTCTCTGATGTAACTCCTTGATCAACTCTGTCTCGCTAGACGCATCTAAAAAACCACTCACTGTCTTACCTATTTTATCTTTTGCTACATAATAGTATCTCATATCTTATCTACAATTTTCAAAAATACCTCTACTACTTTGGGGTCAAACTGTGTCCCACTATTTCGTTTAATTTCTTCAATTGCTTCCTCTTTAGAAAGAGGTATCTTTCTATAAGCCCGTGCAGAAGTCATCGCATCGTAGGCATCTGCCACTCTAATAATCCGCGCACCTAAAGGAATCTCTTCTCCTTTATGCCTATCAGGATAACCAGTCCCATCGTAATTTTCATGATGCTGACGCACAAGTAATATAATCTCTTCTAAAAAATTTAAAGGCTCTAATATCTGCGCGCCTTTTAATGAATGAAGTTTTATCTCTTCTTTCTCTTTTTCGGTCAATGGTTTCTCTTTACTTAATATCTCATCATAGATACCAATCTTACCTATATCGTGAAGTTCACATGCCCCTCGAATTATCTCTATATCATGGGCAGAAAGATTCATTGCCTCTGCAATTTTAACTGCATAGTGAGCAACGTTCTCTGAGTGTTTATGAGTATAATGGTCACGCATATCAATTGCTTGTGCCAATGCTTTTATGGTACGCATATAAGTTGTCCGCAGGTTTTCATATAAACGGGTAAGATTTTTGGTCAATTCTTCTACCCTTTTTGATAAAAATGTATTCTGCTTCTGTAATGACGCGTTTTGCTCTTCAATGCTTAATAAAAACTTACGATGGCTAATCAAGATAGAGTGGAGCTCTATCCCTTTTTTAATCACAAAAAGTAATCTCTCCAAGTTTATTGGTCTACTGAGAACGTCATAAACACCTAAACTATTTAACTCTGTGACTACTACAGCATCATAACTATCCAAAAGTACTATTATTATAATCTCAGGAGAATATACTTTTATCTCTTTAATTAATTCTTTTGTTGGCATATCTGTCATGCCACACTTAACTATTACTAAATCAAAAGTAAAACTGTGTAACTGTTTTATCCCTTCATAACTACTATTAGCCATAGATAAGATATATCCTCTCATTGTAAGTTCATTCATTAAATATTCAGACCACTTCTGGTTATCATTAATAATCAGAATCTTGCTCAATTACTCCTCCATAGTTACCCTTATAGCTTCTTCTAATGTAATACTGCCTTCCTTTATCTTTATAAAAGCATCATCTCTTAAAGTAAGCATCCCCAATTCTTTAACAGCATACTCTTTAATCTCATCACAACTTCTCTTTTCAATGATCATTTCCCGAATACGATCATTAATCATCAAAACCTCTAAAATAGCAGTACGTCCATAGTATCCGCTATTATTACAATACTGGCATCCTTTCCCTTTATAAAAGGTTATCTTCTCTTTAAAACCCAATGTATCTAAAATGTCGTGGGGTATCTTTTCTTCTTCTTTACAACGAGGACATATACAACGACAAAGACGTTGAGCACAAACCATAATCAACGAAGATGCAACTAAAAATGGCTCCACATTCATATCAATAAGACGGGTAATACTGGAAGCAGCATCATTGGTATGTAAAGTAGAAAGAATCAGCTGTCCTGTTAAAGCAGCTTTTACAGCTGTATCTGCAGTCTCTCCATCACGAATCTCGCCAATCATAATTACATCGGGGCTCTGTCTTAAAAGAGCACGTAAACCTGCAGTAAAAGTTAATCCAATTTCTGGTTTTACTTGCACCTGAGTTATCCCTTCTATTTCATATTCTACAGGATCTTCGATAGTAACAATATTAAGTTGTGGAGTATTCAGTTTATTTAATATTGAGTAAAGTGTGGTCGACTTTCCGCTTCCCGTTGGCCCTGTAACCAAAATCATACCAAATGGACGACCGATCGCTTCATTGAATAATTTTAATGGTTGTGGCGAAAATCCTAATTTATCTAATCCTATAGATAAATTAGATTTATCCAAAATACGCAAAACAATCTTCTGTCCAAAATTAACAGGTAATACCGAAACCCGGAAATCTATTTCGCGCGAATCAAACCTTACTTTAAACCTTCCATCTTGAGGAAGTCTGTTCTCAGTAATATCAAGATTGGAAATAATTTTTAACCTCGCCAATACCGCATTCTGTTTTATTTTTGGGATAGTAAACATCTCATAAAGCATACCATCAATACGATAACGTACACGTAAACCGTTGACTACAGGTTCTATATGAATATCAGAAGCACGTCTCTTAAGGGCTAAAGTAAGTATTAAATCAACCAATCGAACTATAGGGGGTTTTTGACTTTCTTTTACTATCTCTGATAGTTCAATAGTATCTAACTTAGCAACCTCTGATTCAGAGCTTAAATCTACATTTATCTCTCTCTCCCAAGGTAACTCCCTACTTGAGAGTTCTTTTTTATAGTAAGTATTTAAAATCTCCTCAATCTCTTCTTGAGGAGATAAAACAATATCAATATTACAACCGGTAATCACACGTAGATCATCTATAACAAAGATATCTAAAGGATCAGAGATCGCGATGGTAATATTATTGCCTATCCGCGATATAGGAACGATATTATAACGTGTGGCTATCTCTTCAGGAATAATACTGATTATCTCTGAATTTAACTTATATCTAATAACATGTAATACAGGGATAGAAAGTTTCTGAGAAAACAGAGAAAGTAAATCTTCCTCATTAATTAGTTTTTGATCTATAAGTATTTTTCTTAAAGGAAGTTTGCTTCGCTGTTGTAATAAAATCGCCTCCTCTAATTGCTCCTTAGTGATATGTTTGCTTTCTAAAATTATCTGAATAATCTCTTCCTTTAAAGTCATATTATATTTTATTCATCAGCAACTGTATTTCTTAAAACCTCATCAAGAGAAGTAATTCCTTGTTGTGCTAGAATAATCGCGTTCTCTCTCAAAGTAATCATACCTTCGTTACGCGCTTTTGCTTTGATAATATGTTCTTGACTACGCCTGAGAATAAGCTCTTTTATAAGAGGAGTTAAAGTTAAAACTTCAGCTATCCCTATTCTCCCCTGATAACCAGTATTAAAACATGCCTTGCAACCATTCGCTCGATAAAAGATGTAATTATCCGATACATCGAGATCGACTTTCTTGGCTAATTCTGGTTTCAATTCGTATTTTTCTTTACAATTCTGGCAGAGTTTACGTAATAGTCTCTGAGCTATTACACATATCAAGGAATCACATATAAGATAAGGCTCTGCTCCCATATTGGAAAGTCTAGCTACAGCACCAGCAGCGGTAGTGGCATGTAGAGTAGAAAGAACCAAATGCCCGGTTAAAGCACTCTTAATAGCAATATCTGCGGTCTCTAAATCTCTAATCTCACCGATCATAATTATATTGGGGTCCTGCCTTAAAATCGCTCTTAATGCAGATGCAAAAGTAAGTCCTATATCGGGATTCACCGTAACCTGATTTATGCCTTCCAATTGATACTCTACAGGATCCTCTACTGTAACAATATTTTTCTTTGGGGAATCTATATATTTTAATATGGAATAGAGAGTAGTGGTTTTACCCGAACCTGTAGGTCCGCAAACAAGAATCATTCCGTAAGGATACAATGCAGATTTCTTTATAATAGAAACGCTCCTGCTATCAAAACCTAATTTGTCTATATCCAGTAAGCTTATAGATTTATCCAGAACTCTTATTGCTACCTTTTCTCCCAAAATAGCTGGCAATACTGAGATACGAAAGTCTATTTCTCTTTTTTCTATCGTTATCTTAAAACGACCTTCCTGAGGGAGCCTATGTTCAGCAATATCTAGATCAGATAATACCTTAAGACGTGAGACTATCGATGAATGTATCGCTAAAGGGAGTTCTTCATGCACCTGCAGTATACCGTCTATTCTGAAACGTATCTTCAAATTATGAGGCTGCGGCTCAATAAGTATATCTGATGCTTTCTTTTTTACCGCACTTTCCAGAATATAATTAACAATTTTTATTACTTTTCTTTGATCTGTAGAACGACTTAGCTCATCTAAAGAAACCGACTCCTCTTTATCTTTCTGAATAAACTCAACAGATGTTTCAGAGATTTCTTTCAATATATCATCTACAAAATCTAATGTGATATCTGGATAGACTTCTTTAATCACATCAAGAATATCTTTCTCATCCGAAATAACTGGATTTATTTTATAACCGGTTAATGACTCAATATGGTCTAGAGCAAAGATATTTAAAGGATCTGCCATTGCCACCGTTAATATATTTCCCATCTTAGAAATAGGGATGATTTGATAATGTCTTGCTACTCTTTCAGGAATAATAACAGCGAGCGAGGGATCAATCTTATATTTTTTAAGATCCATCAAAGGAAGATCTAATCCTTGACTTAAAACTAATGTGAGATCGCTTTTTTTAACAAAATTTAATTCTACAATTATATCACTGAGCTTTCCACCTTTCTCTTTTTGAACTTGCAAAGCAGTTCTAAGTTGTTCCTCATTTAAAATCTGATTATCAATAAATAAACGTATAAGACGTTCTTTTAAAGAAATCATATTCTATTTTTTATAATATTCATCAATTGCTTTTTTAATATCCGAAGAGGTAGAAATAAAAACTTGAACATTACATCCAGTAAGGATCTCTATATCTTCTATCGCCTGCGTATTTAACGGATTAGACATGGCCAAAGTTATATTATTCCCTATTTTATCTATAGGAATTAACAGGTACTGTTTTGCTATACGCAGAGGAACCAACTCTATAACCTGAGGATTAATCTCATAGTTACTTAAAGGAAGATAAGGAAAACCATACTGAGCAGTTAATATCTGAGCAATATCCTCCTCTTTAGCAAACCCCAGTTCTATAAGAATTTCACCTAAAAGACCTCCTTGTTTTTTCTGGAGATCTAATGCCTTATCCAACTGTTCTGGAGTAATAATTTTTCTTTCTATAAGTAACTCTCCCAGTTGCTTACGTATAGCCCTCTTTAAGATCATCACTATTGATCAATTTTATAGAGATTTATTAAAATTCTTAAGAGCACTTCAAATTTTGCTCTGCATTATTAATTAATTCATCTGCCGTCACGCCATCTAAGGGATTCTCGCTTACCGCCACCTTTAAGATAATTCTTCTTTCAAGAGGTTCTCCTGAAAAAATAAACTCTATTTTCTTGCGGATATCTTCTGCACATTTAATACTCTGACGTTTATTCCTTTCTACAAGAATTAACGCAAAGGTATACTCTCCAAAACGCCCCACATAGTCTACTTCTGTAATAGATTCTTTCAATATTAAAGCAACCTTTCTTAGAATATTTTCAGCAAATCTAATACCAAAATGTTCATCGAGCATTTTAAAATTATCTATTCTAAAAAGCGCAAAACCACAAGGACGTTGATAAAGTATACTTCTTTTTATCTCCTCTTCTAAGCGTTGTCGAATGAACCGTTCATTATAAACACCTGTAAGGGCATCTCTTGTCTCCAATTTCTCCAACTGCTTAAGAAGCTCTGATATCTCCATAATTATACACATATTCATAGTAAAAATTTCTACTATCTCTACATCATCTTCATTATAAATAAAATCAGGTTGATTATTGCCTATGATCAGAAAACCCAAAAACCTGTTGCGAATGTATATAGGAAACAATAAAAGATTATCTACTTTAAAACATGCAGAGAGTTCTTGAATTAACTCTTTAGATAAAGTGGATTTACTATCAATTAATATTGCGGAGTGTTGTCTTATAGCGTACTCGAACATACGATTAATTTCTCTATTAAATTTTAATTTTATATTTATAGAATTAAATACATTTTGCCTTCTGGTTATTCTTATATAAAGATCATCTGAGTCTTCTTCTTTAAATGCTATATATGCCACTGATGAATCGGTAACTTGACATAATCTCTCTAATGCTATCTGGATAATTTCGAATATATCTTTACCCGAGGAAACCATTGAATTCATTTGGAGCAAAGAAGATAAAAGTGATGTCTGACGCTGAATTTTAGTATTATATTCCGCAGTCTTTTTACTGTAAACATTTAGCTGTTGCATATCCTGATGTATCTTTTTCTCTAAATCATTTATAATATCTGTCAATTGTGTAATTTCATCTTTCTCTGATAAGATAATATCACTATCTAATCTATGAGAAACCATTGACTTTGCCTTCTTATTTATCTGCATGATTCTTCTAACAAAGTCATTAATAAGTAAAAAACCACTTAAACCACTAAAGAAACATACCGCAATTAAAACCAATATATTATAATTCCATTTATAGAGGGGAAGAAAATAAAATGAAATAATATAAATACTTATTAAAATAGGTATAATCAGAAGTAGACAAAAAGAAATTATCGATTTATATTTCAAACTATAATGTACCAAAGAAACAGTTCTATATTTTTTCATTATTTCTTCTTTTAAAGAAGCTATTCTAAGGTATTATACATATTATAAATAATGAAATCAATATATTTGTTTCAATAAAAAATTTAATTTTTAGAAGCGGTATTTATATCCATCTATATGGGGTTTCTAATTGCAAAAAGTAACATATTATATGGCGATAACGTATTTAATTAATCAAGGTTAATTAATAAAAAGTATAGACAAAATAAATAAATTATGTAAAATATGCTAAATATGATTATTAAAAAATTAGAAAAAAAAGAGCCAAAGTACTATTTAGATAAAAATGGTGATTTTGTAATAGAAAACTATAATTTTAGTAAGCCATTTGCTAATTTTTTCCCCGGCATTGCAGGTAAATATGGAATTCCCCTTTGGGTATTTTACGTAAATCGTTCACAATGTATTATCAGTTTTGGTACACAAAATAAAGACCATTCTATCTTAGAATTCTATCCTGCCAATAAAGCTTGGCATTTCGTTTCTTCCTTGGGTTTCCGTACCTTTTTAAAAATTATAAAAAACAGTGAAATTATACTTTATGAACCATTTAATAACAACTGTATAAATATAAAATTTCAATTATCTAATCGGCTCTTTATTAATTCTTGGAGCTTAAAATTTGAAGAAATAAACTTCTCTTTAGGAATAAAAACAGAAGTGGAATTCTTTACCATCCCTAATGATAGATACGGCGGTCTGGTGAGAATACTTACTTTAACTAATCTTAAAAACCAATCTTTAAACCTTCAACTTTTAGATGGATTACCTCAGATTATACCTTATGCTTTAAGAAACTTATTTTTGAAAAAATTAAGCCGCACTATTGAAGCGTGGATAAAAGCAGAAGTTATAAAAAATAATTTGGTTATATACAAATTAGATACTGATCCCGAAGACAAATCAGAAGTGATCCATATAAAAGGTCTGAACTTTTATTTATCTTTTGATCAAGATGAAATTAAAAAAGATTATCCCCATATCATAATTGAACCAAATCTGATTTTTTCTTCCATTACAGACTTTTCTTTCCCTTGGCGCTTTTGTGAAACAAAAGGATTCTCTTTACCAAACTCTCAGATCATTGCTAGCAAAACCCCCTGTGGTTTTTCTTTTTTAAAATTTACTCTGAAAAATAAAGAACAAAAAGTACTCTATAGTATTATCGGATATATAAATTCTAAAGAATCTTTGCTTTCCTCTCTAAAAAGAATAAAAGATCCTCAATATATAATTATAAAAAAACAAGAGAATAAAGATATAATCACAGGGCTTCAGAGTAATATCCATACTGAAAGCAGTTCTTCTGTCTTTGATATGTATTTAAAACAGACATATCTTGATAATATTTTAAGGGGTGGCTATCCGATAATTTTTAAAAAAGATAGTTCTAAAACTATTTTTTATATCTACGCAAGAAAACACGGCGATCTAGAAAGGGATTATAACAACTTTTTACTTCTACCTACATATTTTTCGCAAGGCAACGGAAACTACCGGGACATAAATCAAAATCGCCGCCTGGATGTATGGTTTTGTCCTGAGATAGAAGATGAGAATATACTTACATTTTTTAACCTTATTCAGTCTGATGGGTTTAATCCTTTAGTAATAAAGGAGACAGTATTCTTTATTGAAAATAAAGAAGAAATTAAAGACCAACTTAAAAATTTAATTTCTGAAAATAAAATAAACTTGCTATTAGAATTTATAGAAAAACCATTTACTCCCGGCGATATAGTCCATTTCTTAGAAGAGAAAAATATTCATCCTAAATTATCTACTGAAGAATTTTTGGCAATCTTACTTTCTTTTTCTAAAAAAGAACAAAAAGCAGAACACAACGACGGATACTGGACAGACCATTGGACATACAATCTGGATCTATTGGATAATTATCTAAAAATATATCCTGAGAAAATAAAAGAAGTTATTTTTGAAAAAAAACAGTTCAGTTTCTATGATAATTATTTTATAGTTAAACCCCGTAAAGATAAGTATATTATCAAAGACGGCAAAGTAATACAATCTCTATCGGTATATAGAGATAACACAAAAGAAGCAATAATCAAGAATAGGACGGAATTTCCACATAAAGTCAGAGATAACTTCGGGTATGGTAAGATCTATCAAACTACATTAATTAATAAACTTCTCTGTCTTGTAGTAAATAAATTAAGTTCCCTTGATCCAGCTGGGATAGGAATAGAAATGGAGGCTGACAAGCCTAACTGGTTTGACGCTTTAAATGGCCTCCCCCATCTTTTAGGTTCATCTATATGTGAAACATTCGAGCTAAAAAGGTTAATTATATTTATAAAAAATGTTATTGAAAAAACTAAAATCGATAGAATCTCTATTACAGAAGAAATCTATAATTTTCTTTCTGAGCTGAACAATTTACTTAAAGGTTGGATAAATGATAAATCTTATGAAAAAGATCTTAGTTATTGGGATAAAAGTAATACCTTAAAAGAGAACTATCGTCAAATTACACATTTTGGCTTCATTGGCAAAGAAATAGATACGCCGGTTGAAACTATCTGTGATTTCTTAAATAATGCACTTATAAAATTAGATTATGCTATCCAAAAAGCACAGATAAAAAAAGGTCTCTTCTGTGCTTATTTTATAAATGAGGTCAGTGAATACGAAATAACCCCAGAAAAAACAGTTATACCAAAAAAATTTAATCAAAAAAGACTTCCTCTATTTCTAGAAGCCCAAATGCATGCTTTACGTCTATCTGACTCTGTAAAGGAAGCAAAAAAAATTTATAAAGCGACTAAAAAAAGTTTACTTTTTGATAAGAAACTTAAAATGTATAAGGTAACCTCTTCGCTTTCTACGCTACCTTTAGAAATCGGTAGGTGTCGCGCCTTTCCTGCCGGTTGGTTAGAAAACGAATCTATATGGCTACATATGGAGTATAAATATCTACTGGAGGTTCTCAAAAAAGAATTATTTGAGGAGTTTTATACAGACTTCAAAAATGTACTTATACCTTTTCAAAATCCTAAAAGATATGGCAGAAGCATACTAGAAAATTCTTCCTTTATTGTAAGTAGTGCCTTTAAAGATAAAAAGCTAATAGGAAATGGATTTGTGGCGCGATTATCAGGTTCAACTGCAGAAATGCTAGAAATATGGTTGCTTATGAATATTGGTTTAAATCCATTCTTTTTAAATAAAAAAAATGAATTAAATTTAAGATTTAATCCGCTTTTGGCAAAATGGTTATTTAAAAAGGATGGAACTTACAGTTTTAATTTTTTAGGTATAATTAGAGTTACCTATCATAATCCTAAAAGGAGGGATACTTTTGGAAAGAATAGAGTAAAGATTAAAAAAATTATATTTAAAGACAAAGATAATAATCCTGTCCATTTAATCTCCGATATCATACCTTCACCCTACGCTGAACAGATAAGAGCGCGTCAGATTGAAAAAATTGATATTTACCTTGCTTAGTTAATAAGAATTTCTGTGGATATTTCCTATTTTCAAAGTCAAAATTTTCTCCCACACTTTCTGATTAGAAGCGATATAACCTTTAGTATATATATTCCATGGGTTCCCCTTCAAATCTGTTGCTCTCCCCCCTGCTTCTTCTACTAAAATTAAACCCGCAGCAAAATCCCAAATTTTATCATTATACTCTACTTCAATCTCTGCTTTACCCTCAGCAATAAAACTTAAAGAACGAACCGTTGAACCAAACATCCTTATATTAAACACTGCCTCACATAAAATTTCTAAGTCTTTCAATATCTTTTTCTTCTGATAACGGATACTACTATCAAAGATAAGTGTAGCTTGGTTTATGTCTCTATCAGAAACATAAATACGCTTTCCATTCTTATATGCCCCTTCTCCCCTTAAAGCCACATAGAGCTCCTTATCCGTAGGCATATAAATCACTCCCAGGATGACTTTCTCTTTAAAGGCGAAAGCAATAGATACTCCAAATATATCAATATTATGAATAAAATTATGCGTCCCGTCTAAAGGATCGATAATCCAGCTACACTCCGAATCTTTCTTTAGCGAATTTTCTTCGGAGATAATATTATCCTGAGGGAAATTTTCAATAATTAGATCTTTAATTATTTTTTCTGCCTCCAAATCAATATTGGTCACTAACTGATAATGCCCTTTTTCTTTAATCTTTATGGTCCTACCAAAATTTCTCCAAAGAAAATCTCCAGCAGTTTTTGCTGCCTGAATAGCAATATCTCTTCTTCTGAGAGTATTTAATTTCTTCATATAGATATACCCTCCTTCTGTTTTAATTTTATTTTTCAACCTAAAGTAATTTCTATAAGATGCGTCTTTGAAGGAGATAATTCTAAAATCTTCTGACGAAGTAGTAAAATCCTCTGTGGATTAAACTTTATACTCTTATAATCTAATGATGCCTTTGTAATTATCAACGGAGAATCTCTTTTTGTTCTACATAAGAATTGAATCTCAAAATCTCTTTTAGCAAATTTTCGCTTAAGAGTAATTTCTTCATTCTTAAACTGAGAACCTAATAATTTTGGTTCGATAACTAAATCTCCGAATAAACCTTTTATGCCAAAGACCTCTGTAATTAAAGTTAAAACAAACCAACTTGCAGAGCCTGTAAGGTAAAGATATTTACCTTC
Organism: Candidatus Omnitrophota bacterium; assembly: GCA_023819665.1. Taxonomy (GTDB): domain Bacteria; phylum Omnitrophota; class Gorgyraeia; order Gygaellales; family JAMWCP01; genus JAMWCP01. Next base: position 13,429 of record JAMWCP010000007.1, on the reverse strand, counting down.
TCCTTCTAAATCAAAGTATTCAGGTAAACAAGGATAAATCTTAGCGGAAGAAGCTAAAGCCATCCTATAAACCGATTCCAGTATCTGCCAAGCTTCTTTCACAAAACCACGTTTATATAGAGCATAACTGTACATTATAACCATATGATTAAAAAACGCACCGTTTTCTTTATCTCCATAATTAAAAGAAAAAGCTCTGCCTAAATTTAACTGCTGTTCACCGAAGTTAGTATTTAGATGAACCCCTTTTAATTTAATATCCCAAAGATATTTTTTTACACTTTGAATTATCTTCTCTATCTGCCAGTTTTCTGCCACTCCACTTAAAATAGGAAAAACCTGAGAAGCAAGCATCATCCTAACAATATTCCGTTTTTTACCTTCTAGCCGCCTCTTTGTTTCATCATAATAACCATTAAAAAATCCCTCTTTTAACCAGGCATTCTTGCGGATATGTTCAGCAAGCCAGAAGTATTTTTTTTCAAGATTTTCAATCAAGCTCTCTGTATTTAAAGAAAAAAATTCTCCCGAAACTTTTCCTTTAACGTTTTCAAAATATTTTAAAATTAATCGCTGTTTTTTCTTGATATCATTGTAATCTATTTTTTTAAAAAGTAGTTTTATTTCCTTTAATAAGCTAACTCTTTTTCTTTTAACTTTTTTTAAAATCTCAGCCAAATTTTTTAAACAACCTGCATACATAGAACTAAAGGTAACACTTTCTCCAAACTGAGGTGCCAAATCCAATCCATCATTCCAATCAGCACTCTCTAAACGGATGAAGTTATGTGGTCCAACATTAAAAAACTGCACAAGAAGTTGAACTAAAATATGCTCCAAGATTGTTCCTTTATAAATCTTACCTCTAACTGTTTTAAGAAAGTATCCCCCCTCTGGACCAAAAGAGTAATCTATCTTTTGGGCACGAAATATCTGATGATCTCTAAAATAACTTATTCTCTCAAATAAAATATCAAAATCTCCTGTTTCATTTAGATAAAGCATTAAAGTCAAAAATGGCCATATCCCATGATCCATCCAAACTCTATTAATACGATTACGGTCAGAAATGAATTCTAATTCTTTTTTGGAAATAATTGTAGCATTCGAACCATCTATTCTTACTCCCGAAAAATTATTGACAAGCGTTTTCCTTAAATTCTCAGGTTCTTTAAGAAGTAAAGCCAAACAATCCTGCCAAAGATCTCGCCAACCACGTCCGCCTTTACCATAATCAAAATCCGGTAGAAAACTACACCCGTAAATTCTTCTTAAATTAGGCTGAATATTTACCCAAAGAAACCAATTATCAAAATCAGAATCGTGTGTGTCTAAAGAAAAACTATTAGCAAGGCTTAACCAGTACTGTTTTGTCTCCTCAAAAGAATTATTAATCTTATTTTTCTTTTTAAATTTCTTAAATATTTTGTTTAGATCTTCTTTATCATTTACGATTCCCAATACGAAGTAATAACTATAAACCTGTTGGGGTAATAGTCTCTTTTTGCTAAATCTTAAAGCACCTATGGCTTCTTTGCCTTGAATATTTTTACTGTATTGAGGCAAAATATTCTCTAAAATAACCTGAGGTGCCTCTAGGTCTCCTTCTCCGCAAAAAATCTCCTGGGTAGGATAGATATATTCTGGATAAGATAAGTTCTCATCCCATCCAAAAACAAAATAAATATTTCTATTGGGTCTATGGCCTCTTTCATCGAATAATAAAGTAGGATTAACTATAATTCCCCTTTTATCTCTAGTTATCCGATTAAGTAAAGATGTAACATGACGGTGATCACGAATATTATCAGCACTTCTACAATAAAGAGGAATAGCAGAAGTAAAAATTATACTTAATGGCATTAAAGAAATATTGGTTATACTTACTTTGTTTATCTCTACAGGTTCACCAGAGGAAGGGACAAAACTTAAAATCTCTGCTTTAAGTCCAAGTTTTCTGTTTTCTCTTTCTATCTTGTGCCACAATAATCCCGCGGTCAACAAAAAACTATCCTGATTTACATGCCAAAGGTATTTAGAGACACCGGTTACTGACCAGGCCTGTTTTTTTTCTTCAATATATACCCAGAAATTCCTAGAGACCGAGGAAGTTAACAGATCTATACGTGAAACTGGTGGTAACAGAAATGTATGCTGATCACTCTTTATATCTCCCTGAAGATACGGTGTTATCGAGCACATAATGTTTTCATTACAGAGAGGAAAATATAGTGTTTTTATCTTAAAGGCATTCCTTGAAATAAAAGTACCTTTATTATTAATAAATTCAAAGATACGCATAAGTTTGGAATAATAAATTATCTAAAATAAAAGTGATTCTTTGGGAAATTACAGAGTTAATAAAAATTATGATTTATTTCTATAAAGATCCTTTTTAAGAGTATGGCTTAATCGCAACTTGCCGGCTATCCATCTCGATGTTACCTCCAAATGAAGAGGTATCAAATTTATCGATTACCTCAACAACAATTTTTTCTTCTTCTACCCTAATTAATTTATAAGTTATAAAAACATGATGCCCATCAGTTAACTCTAAAGACTCTCCCGGTGTCAGAGTTATCTGATCAAAAAGGAAACCATTTTCTTTATCAAACATATATAATAAACCACCGTAAGTAGCACCCTTTTCATCTACAAAAGTAACAGTTCTATCTCTGTTTATCTTTACCTCGGAAATACCCCAAAGTCTATTGGTCTTTAAGATATAATCTATGGTGCTTTTGTAGCTTTGTTTATCATCAAAGGTAATTAATTCTGACGGTTTCTTTATTATCTCAGCTCTCAGGGTAAATTTTATAATTGGGTTATCTCTATCATCGGTATGGACATAAACTAACTTCTCTACCTTACCGCTATATCCTTTGGTATTAAAACGAACGAAAATCTCAGTAGATTCAAAAGGTAAGATTTCTTTCTTTTGTATTTTAGGAATTGTACAACCACAGGAGGACTCTAAATTTTTTATATTAAGAATTTTATCAGCATTGTTTTTAAGAAGAAATTTGTGTTCCAAGATCTCGCCTTCTTCTACTATACCAAAATCCCAAATATAAGGATCATTTATATTATTCTGCGCATCTGTTATGTAAGTGAAATATAAGAAACAAAGGATAATTAATAAAACTGTTCTAAACATATTCAATTATTATAACAAAAATAAGAAAAAGGTGGTAAAAAAATTAAATTTTTATACTAAATTTAGTCTATTAGACTATTCATTTATAAGCTCATTCATTATCTCTTCTGTCACCCTTAGAACATCTTCTACACTTATAACTTTAAGACATAAAAAACCCTTAATGCATTTATGAGCAAGACATTCTCTACACCCAACTTCTTTATGAATTACCCGAGAATATTTACCTAAAGGACCCCAGCGTAAAGGACTTAAGCCTCGTTGATTTCTCCCAAATATAGAAACAACCGGGACACCAATAGCAGATGAAATATGTACGGGACCGGAATCATTAGAGATAAATAGTTGACACTTTCTTAAAAGACTAACTAACTGACTTAAAGAAAGCTTTCCAGCAAGATCTATTGCTTTATATTTCATATTCTTTAAAACCATCTTAGAAATTTCTTTATCTTTTATGCCGGCAACAATAAAGACCTTAAAATTATACTTTTCAATCAATCTATCCGCAACCTCTGCAAACCTCTCCGGAGGCCATCTTTTAGAAGGACAGGTTGCGGAAGGATGTATGGCTAATATTCTATCTTCTTCAGTTATACCTTCCTTCTTGAATAACTCCTCAATAAAATTCTGCGCCTCTCTTTTTATGGGTATATATAATTCTTTACTTATGTTTTTGATACCTAAATACCTTATAACATCCAAATTGTACTCGGATTCATGTTTCTCACCCAAATGCTTAGTATGGGGAAGCCTGTCTGTAAGTAAAAATCCTAATTTTTTATTATAACCTACTCTTTTAGGAATGCCGGCAAAAAAAGTAACTAAATGTACCCTATTGGTCGGATGTAAGATTATTGCCAATTCAAATTTTTTCTTTTTCAATTCTCTACTGAAATGCATTGAACCCAACCAACCTTTATGTTTTTTCTCTTTATCGTAAACGATTACCTCATCTAAATATGGATTACCTTCCAGAAGCTCCCGTGTATAAGGAGAGACCATCATCGCAATGAAACTTGAAGGATAATTTTCTCTTATAGTTTTTATTACCGGAGTCGAAAGTACAACATCACCGATCTTATCGGTTCTTACAATCAGAATTCTTTTATATTGCTTTAGGCTTTGGAATTTAGAATTTGGGAGTTGAGTTTCGGAATTTAGAATTTCTTCTACCGCCCTTAATACATCTTGTGGTTTTATTAATTTCATACAATTTAAATTTTTGAATCTACATTGAGCCTTGTTACAGGGACGACAAAAGATCTCTTTTTTTACCACCCGATAATTCTTTGACCAGGGGCGATATTTTTCTTCGTCCGTAGGACCAAAAATTGCTACGGTGGGGATATCTAAATAACTTGCTAGGTGCATCACCGCACTATCATTACTAATCAAAAGGGCGCTTCTTTTAAGCAAACTGGCAAGTTGTCCTAAACTAGTCTTACCCGTTAAATCATATACGTTATCTTTTGTTTTTTCAAATATATAATTATTTATTAAGATATCATCTTTATCCCCTACTAAAAAAACCTTAAAATTTTTCTTTAGTTCATTTATTAAGGTTACGTAATTTTCTTTAGGCCAAAGTTTAAGGTAACTTTTGGCTCCCGAAGCAATGACAACAATCTTATCTTTCAGGGTTAAGTTATATATTTGCAGTAATTCCTCTATATATCTATTATCTTCTTCTTTTATATAGAATATCTTTTGTTTTGTTTCTTTTAGAAAATCAGGAATAATCTTTCTTATTAAATAAAGATGTTCGTATTTCTTATGTTTTATATATTGAGGGTTAAATCTAAATAACGAAGTTCTAAATTTTACAGGGAGAAGTAATCCATATAAACTATTTCTAACATCCACCACTATGTTAAATCTTTGTTTTTTTAACTCAAAGAATAAATCTACTTTTTTTCTCAATGACCATTTTTTATTATATATAATCACTCTCTCAATATAGGGATTATCTTTAAAAACCTCAAAACTGCGTGGACTAGCAACTACAGTAATCAAACAGGGAGTAAAACTTTCTTTTAATTTATCCAAAACAGGTAAGGTTAAAACTGCATCACCGATATTGCTTAAGGTAATAAAAAGAATTTTAGTTGCCATAAAATTAGACTTTAAAGATTTTAGCTTTCTCTATAACCTCCACTATTTCTTGAGGTGTAATTACTCTCATACAACGATTATCAAAACAATCCTTCACATAACAAGGAATTCTGCATCCCACATCCTTCTGTAAAATCAACACATTATCTAAAGGATATGGCGAGGTAGTCTTTAAGGAAGTAGGACCGAATAAGGCAATAATCCTTTTTGTCTTTAAGGCATTGGCAATATGTAAAGGACCGGTATCTGCACTGATAAATAAATCTAATCTTTTACATAGAGCGCCAAATTGCTTAAGATTCAATAAACCTGAGGCGAGAATAGGCTTTCTTGTATTAAAACAGCAGGCGATCTCCTCCGCCAGATATCTATCTTTTTCGTCTCCCGTGATAATCACTTTACAGGAAAAATTCCTCGTTAATCTATTTATTAATTCTCTCCAGTAATCCTTTGGCCATCTTTTAGGAAGCCAGTTTGCCCCCGGATTAATACCCACCAAAAATTCACTATCTAAAACCCCTTCTTTTTCTAAAAATTTCTTTATATAATCAATATCTTTATTATCAATAAAAAACTCTGGATAACGATCATAGATTTTAAGACCCGCCCTCTCAATCATATTGAGATAATAATCAATCCTGTGTAGAGAATCGTAATCTATAGGTTTAATCCTTCTAGTCAAAAGAAACCCCCTTTTCTTTGTAGCATAACCTATCCTTTGAGGGATTCCTGCCAAAAAACAGATGAGCGCACGAGTGAACGAACGGTGCAGAAGAAATACCATATCAAATCTTTTCGAGTTAATTAATCTAATAAATTTTAATTTTTCTTTTAATGAGTGTTGCTGGTGTTTTTCATCGAAAGAAATAATTTCATCTATACTAGGATTTCCTTCTAATATGGGTATGCACCGCCAAGGAACTATACATGTAATAAAACTTGAGGGGAAATTATACTTTATGTTTCTGATGGTGGGAGTAGAAAATAAAACATCCCCTAGCCAGTTGACGCCAAAGATAAGGATACGCGTTTTACCTCTCATATCTCTTTAAAGCCAGTTCATAGAGCTTTTGGATTTCTTCTACCATCTTTAGATAAGAAAAGCTTTTCACCTTAGTATAAGCATATTCAATTAATTTTTTTCTCTTTGTTAAATTACGATAAAGATCAACAATCGCCAAAACCAAGCTCTCTACATTGCGTGGGATCAAAATACCTGCTTTCCCTTCCTCTAATATATAAGGAAGATCGCAAAGGTTACTCGCAATAATCGGAACTTTCATCGCCATTGCCTCCAGAATACAAAGCCCAAAACCCTCATAGGAAGGTAAAAAACAGAATAGATCCATTATTTTTAGAACATGTCTTGTATCTTTTAAGGAACCCAAAAAGAATACCTTATCTTTTAAAAAGAATTCTTTTACTTTTTGTTCCAGATAAGCTTTCATTCTTCCATCACCTACTAAAACCAGCTTTGCCTGGGGAATATCTTGAAGAATACGGGGCATCGCATAGATAAGCATCTCCTGCCCTTTTCCTTTTACCAAACGCGAGATATTGCCAATAATAAAATCCTCTTCTTTAAAACCAAATTGTTTTCTCTCGGATAAAATCTCATCAGGAGAAAAATAATCAAGATCTATACCATTATAGATTAACCTTACCTTCCTCGGATCTAACTTCAAATTATTAACGAGCTGATTCTCTAATACCTTACTTATAGCAACCACAAACTCTCCCACAAAGGGAAACAAGATTCTTGTCCATCTTATCTTGTATAATCCATGGCAGGTAGTAATATAGGGAATCTTAAAAGCCTTAGATAAATAATAACTAATTATGGAGGTTGTACGGGTATGGGCATGGATTATATCGGGTCTTTCTCTGGAAAAGTATCTTTTTAATTTATACGTAGATGTATATATACGCGGATTAATTTCAGATTTTATTTTAAGATTAAGATGGATAACTTCTATCTTTTCTTTTTTAAATTTATCCACAAGTTCACCCTCACCGGCTACCCACACGCGGTGACCATACTTAACCAAACCCTTGGCTAATAGAAAAACATAACTTGTAATCCCACCGATATTTAAATGATTACAGAGAATCAATATCTTCATTTATTTAAGATCCTTTCTATTGCGCCGAGGACTTCTTGAGAGCTAATTTTATACATACATTCTTTAGTTTTACAGATCTTTTTATAACACGGACTGCAGGCTAAACCTTTATACAACAAAACTATATTCTCCTTTAATACCAGGTGACTTCGGGGATCAGTAGGACCAAATAGAGCAATACAGGGTGTTTTAACTGCACAGGCAATATGTAAAGGTGCAGAATCAGCAGAGATATATACCTTACAACGTTTAATCAAGCAGGCAAGTTGATTGATTGAGGTCCTACCACAGGCATTTATAGGTTTTAATGGATATATCCTGTTGATTAAATCCTCTGCTAAAATGAAATCCTTTTCTGTTCCCGTAATTACTACCCTTAAATCTCTTCTGGATAACTCCTGACACAGCTCTGCTATATATTCAACTGGCCAAGTTTTGGTATACCACTTTGGGCTGGCACCGACATTTATCCCAACAAGTTTTGTGTGAGAAGTTATCCAGTGGTAGTCTAAAAATTCTTCAATATACTTCTCGTCCTCTTTACTTGGCCACAGTTCTAAATCCTCCTCCTTAAATTCAATATCCAACAACTTCAAAATCCTCGCCTGATGTTCTAATGGACCTTTATCCATTTTACTGAAGATTACTTTTCTGTTAAGCAGGAAACCTAACTTACGGTTAAAACCGTAACGCAAGGGTATCCCCCCCCAAAAACTTAATAGGTGACTGCGGTAATTGTTCTGAAAATCAATAGAAAAATCAAAACATTTTTTCTTTAAAATACGGCTGATTCTGAATAATCCAAATAAGCCTCGATCTTTTTCTTTAAAATCATAAACAATCAGTTCATCTATATAGGGACAATTATAGAAGACTTCTTTAGAATCTTCTCCCACTAATACAGTAATCTTATAATTAGAAGAGAAATGTTTTCTGATGAGTTTAAGTGTAGGAATAAAAAGGATTACATCACCTAAGGCACTGATTTTAATCAACAGAATATTAATTTTATTCAATGCCTCTTCATAGACTTCAAGGGTAGTCTTCGCAAAGTTATCCAGATTATACTTCTGTCTTACCTTCTCATAAGCAGACTCTGATATCCTTGAGGCAAGATTTTCATCCTGGATTATTCTTATGACCGCCTTCGCCATATCATCGGGATCGCGGGGGGTAACCAAAAAACCTGTCTTTTCGTCCTCAATAATTTCTGCAGGCCCTCCCAGACGAGTAGCCACTACTGGGACACCGCTTGCCTGAGCTTCAATAATCACCCGACCGAATGCCTCTGGCTCGATGCTGGCATGGACTAAAAGATTCAATCTTTCCATAACTGTGGAGACCTCCTTTAAAGAAGGAATAAATTCGGTGATATTATCTAACCTCAATCTGTGAGTCAAAGTCTTCAATTCTTCTGAGTACTCCTTCTTATGTGCATCTCCTACAATTAATATCCTTATCTGAGGGAACACTCTGGCTACCCTGGCCATTGCTCTCAAAAAATAAGAATGGCCTTTCCAGGGAGTAAGTCTTCCAATCATTCCAATATAATAGGGATTTTTAGATTTCTGACTATAAGGAATGTATCTAAATTTCTCCGTGTTTACGCCGCGGGGAATGATTCTTATACGCTCGTAAGGAACAGAAAAATCCTTCTGCATATGACGGGCAACCACTGAAGAAGGTGCAATCACCAATCTCCCCCATCCCATTATTGCGCTAAAAGGATGTCTTTTATAATAACCATGGCAGGTGGTAATAAAAGGGGTTTTGGTCTTTTTACAAGCAAAATAGGCAATCCAGGCAGGATTACGTGAACGCGCATGGACAAGTTGGATATTTTCTTTCTTAATGATATTGATCACTGCAGGGATTAAACGTAGGATATTAAATAGAGACTTCTTATGCACTGGTAGTTGATAATGAATACCTCCGTAACTCTCCAGTTCTTCTACTAATCTACCTCCATTAGAAACCACTACTATTTTATGCCCGAGTCCTGTTAAATACTTCGTTAGGTCTAAAACTCCTGTCTCTACTCCTCCTACATTTAACTCAGGAAGTATATGCATTATATTCATAGGAATCTCTCTATAGCTTCAGTTATCCTTTCTTTATCCCTTAAAGGGGGCAAAGGAGGATTTTCTAAAAGAAGTTCTTTTATCGTCTGATTTATCTTTTTCGGATCAATAAAATAAATATATCTTTTTTGAGAAAAATGTTCTAAAAACAACTGATGTCTTCGGCGAAAAATTTTCTGCTTAAAAACCAAAACGTATCTTTTAGCAGAGACCGCCTCTGAGATCATCGAGATACTTTCAGGTGAGACTATTACAAATTTGCTTAAACTCAGAATCCCTTCTATTACAAAAGAATAATTTTTCTCATTAGCAATGATCAGAAGTCCGCAATAAAGAAAATCCTTCAGTTCTTTTTTAATTAGGTCTTCAATTCTTTTGGGAGTACGCCGCGAAGTAGTCAAAAGAATCGATGCTTTGTATTCCTGCGCAAGCTCCTTTATCTGCTTAAGTACTTCAAAAATTACATCTTCTTTTAATTGAAATCTCTTTGTATCTCCTCCGATGAGCAAACCTATATAAAAGAAAGGCTTAAAAGTCTCTTTGATTAAACCTCTAATCTTTTCTTTAGATTCATTTAATAATTTATCCTCTATATAACTTAAAGCGCCTTCTAAAATCAAAATGTTCCTGCGCTGAGGCAATCTATCATGAAAAGGGGTAATTACTAAATCAAAACGCTTTGTACTCAATATAGAAGGACGCATAATTATAATAGATTTTGCCTGATTTAAACTGGAAACAACAAAATTTACCCCTGCCAAAGATGAACCACAGGAGACCACTATATCCGCATATGTAGAATTTATGTTTGAAAAATTATCCGGTTTTAAAAAATGCTTCAAACACCACAGACACATCATACACTGCGATCTACTGGCTAAGCTTGTTGATATAATCTGTAGGTTTTTAAAAATACTGTCTTTAAACTCTATTTTTATCTTTTCTGTTTTTATCAAAAAACCTTTCTTCTCTCCTACCTCTTTGATTATTTCTAAAAGATAACTCGATTGTTTCATATGCCCTACTTTGCCGTCTTCTAAAACCAGAATGGTCCTGTCCTGATTATACTTAAAGCGCTGATAAAACCAAAGATAATCCTGAGGATTTTTCTTTATACACTCTTCGAATATTTTATTGATTTTATTTAAATTAAAGATGAGATCTTCTTTATAATCCAAAGTTCTTCTTATATCTAAGGGAGGGAGAATAACAATTTTATGTTTAAGAAGAGATTGGCGTACTATATATCCCGGTATCACTATTACTCCTAAACTTAAAGCTAAACGCACTGCCAAAGTAGGAACCCGCGTCTTATGCCCAAAAAAATCAAGAACTATACCCTCTTTTATCCCATGGTCAGCCACCAAGCCGAGAACTTTACCCTCTTTTAAGATGCGAATTGCTTCTCTTATCTGTTTACCTACATAGATAACTTGGGTACCTTTAATCTCTCTTAACCGATTTAAAAATCTGTCTAAAAGAGGGTATTTACTTTGTTTTTCTGCCAAAACATAAAAGGGAAGCCCCAAGATACCTGCCACTGCAAAACACAGTTCCCAATTTCCCATATGAATACCTAAAAGGATTATACTTTTTTTGTGTGAAAGCGCTTCCTTTATGTAACTCAATCCCTCTATCTGAATGTTTCTCTGAATATATTTTTGATTTAGTTTAGGAATAATTAATGTCTCTGTTATATTCATTCCAAAATTCTCAAAATTCTTCCTCAATATTCTTTTTAATTCCTTAAGATTCCGGTGGGAGGCAAGGCAGATTCTTAAATTTTTATAAGCAACCAAACGGTGTCTTCTATCTAAATAATAAAGTAAAAGTCCTAAAATCTTCCCTTGAAATACCAACAGTCTAGAAGGTAAAAAGATAACTATCTGAGAAAGAAATTTAAGAGTTGTATATAGAAGATATTCTTTCATGGAATACTTCTTCATCTTTTATCTTAAGGCTAATCCGTAAAGCAAAAATATCTATCCCTGAAAGGTCAAAGTTTGCAATTTTTACCGCATCTTTCTCTGTGGTAACAAAAAGATTTGTCTTTTTGGTCTTAGAGATATACCTTATACTCTCTATATCTTTTCTTTTATAACAGTAATGATCAGGGAATCTAATTTCTGCCTCCACCTCTATGCCTAAACTCAAAATTATATCTTTAAAGAAATTGGGATCTGCAATACCCGATAAAAGAATTACCCTTTTCTGCATAAAAAAAGAACTATCTACTAATTCTTTCTCTCCTATTTTATAGAATCCCACAGGCAAATAATCTGCTTCAAAAATATGAATCTTAGGGTTTATCTCTTTTAAAAAAATCTTTAGATCTAAAACATGGGGATTAAGATTCGTTTTAGTTAAAACAACAACCTCTGCTCGTTTTAATCCATCTAAAGACTCACGCAATATCCCTCGGGGGATAAGCCTACCATTTCCAAAAGGATTTCTGGCATCGAGAGTCAAAATTTCTAAATCTTTTTTTATCTGCCATTGTTGAAAACCATCATCAATGATTGCCGTATCTATCTTATAATCCTCAATTGCCTTGGATATCCCTCTTTTTCTATCTTTATCTACAATTACCGGAATATCTAATTTTTGCCTAAGCATATTAGGTTCGTCAGTAAGATTCTGACCTTTAGCATAACCCCGACTTAATATAGCCACCTGTCTTTTCTGTTTTTTTAAAAAAGATGCGATATACTCTACAAGAACGGTCTTGCCTGTACCTCCTAAGACAATATTACCTACACTTATCACTTTACAGGAAAATCTGTATTTTTTTTTAAGGTTAATATACCTTATGAATCTTATAATTACAGTATAAAATAATGAAAGAAAGAAAAGTAGAGATTTTATTAATTTAGAAAAGATATCATTTCTTTTATCTAATGCTAAACTGTAAATATAATTAAACATCAGATTCTAACACCAATATGTTCTACCAAAATCTTTCCACTAAATTTTGGTCCTTGGTTAATTAGAAGTCCTTTTTTCATCGCTATAAATGTTAATGTATAGTCTGCTTTTATTGCTACATCTAAAGGTAAACCTCTATTTCCATCCAAACCGGAAGGTATATCTATAGAAACTACCGTTGCAGAAGATGAGTTTATTTTTTCAATAACTTCTCTATATACCCCCTCTATTTTTCTTTTCAAACCTATACCAAATATAGCATCTACTATCACTGTATAAGAAGAAAGATCTATAGAATCAAGATAAGAACCAGAGGTGATAATTTTAATTTTAATATTAAGTTTTTTAAGAATATTATAATTTATCTTTGCCTGCTGAGATAATTCGCCTGGTAAAGAAAGTAAAAAGATATCTACTTTAAATTCTTCACTGATAAGTTGACGGGCACATACTAAACCGTCGCCTGCATTGTTGCCTTTACCACAGAATATAACTATCTTTTTTTCTTTGTTATTCTTTAAAATCTTTTTTACAAACTCTGCCACTCTTATACCAGCATTTTCCATCATCACCAACGTCGGTAGTCCTATTTTTTTATTAATAAATAGATCGATCTGCTTTGCCTGACGTAGAGTAAGTACTTTCTCCATCTATCTCCTATACCAACATTGGATATCTTCTGTGTTCCAATCACCGCTTATCAAATAGGAAAGCGCAAAACAGCCGTAGCAGCCTTTAATATCACAATCAGAACAGCGACCTCTCTTTCCTCCCTCAATTATACTCCTTAATAAATCATTATCCACAATCTCCTCCAATGAATTTTTTAAAAGATTTCCTAATTTTAATATAAATCTACGGCACGGATAAACATCGGCATTAGGCATAATACAAAAAGTATCTCTTCCCACATTACAAGGAGCGCCTAATATCTCTATTTTTTTAGAATAAATCTTTATCCAGAAAGCTCGATACAATAAAAGATCTTCTAAGCTTAAATAAGAATTACTAAATCTTAGAATCTGTTC